>JAFDIX010000392.1 GCA_019307805.1 Deltaproteobacteria bacterium
GTGGAGAATGTGGTACGCACGCTTGCCGTGCGCGATCCCGAAGGAAAGATGCGGATCATCTGGCGTGGTCTGTCCTCCGAAGATTCGCGCCAGCGGGCCAATAGCATCGAGGCCCTGGAGAGCATCATGGATTCTTCCCTTTCCAGGATTCTGATCCCCATACTGGAAGACAGTTCAGCAGAACACTCCCTTGCTGTGGGGCGAAAACGCTTCAAACTGCCTCCCCTGAATGCGGATGCATCCGTGCTCTTTTCCCAACTCCTGGAAAAAGAGGACTGGGTTACCACGGTGCTCACACTCAACCTCATGTCACGGCACGGTATTCACGGGGTTGCCCCGAGAATCATTGAGGGCCTCAGCACGTCCGGAAATAAATATATTCGCCGAATGGCCCGGCTGGTGGCAGGAAATGGTATAGGGCCTGAGGCGGGGGGACAGGGGGAGACAAATATTCCGGACAGGATCCTGCACCTGAAGCAGATTGGCATATTTCAAGAGCTTTCCGTGAAAGAACTGGCCATGATTGCATCTGTGGCAGAGGAGTTCATCCGGCCTTCTCGTGAGACGGTCTTTCAGAGCGGTGACCTTCAGGACAGAATGCACTTCATTGTGAAAGGGGAGGTTTCGGTGATGGAAGAAACCAAGGGCCATTGGGATGAACTGTTTCGATTGGGTGCGGGCGAAACCATCGGGGAGGTGTCCTTCTTTGCAGGGGTCCCCTCCAATGTCTCGGTGCGCACCAATGAAAGCACCCGGTTTCTCTCCCTGTCCAGGGAACCCTTTAAAGAAATCCTGAGAGAATATCCGGAGATTGCCCTGGGTATCTGCAGAGACCTGAGCAGTCGTATTCTTATGTTGCATGAAAAGATCAAATCCTGTGACATGGAAGGGAGGGACCCATGAAAGGTCCGGTTATTTTGGTGAAAATGGCTTGTGTGTTTTGGGTTAATTCTATATGCTCACAGCAGTGAATGTCAGTGCATACTTA
Source organism: Deltaproteobacteria bacterium (assembly GCA_019307805.1). Taxonomy (GTDB): domain Bacteria; phylum Desulfobacterota; class DSM-4660; order Desulfatiglandales; family HGW-15; genus JAFDIX01. The sequence continues at coordinate 989 of JAFDIX010000392.1, forward strand.
GTGGTTAAGGAGGAATAAAGAAACATGAAGAAGCTGTTTTGGTTTGCCGTCATGTGCCTGCTTTTTTCTGGTTGTGCCATGACAAATAATGAATGGAATGACCTATGGGCCCATGGCAATACCTATAAAAACTGGGAACATATGAAATTTAGCTGGTCCGGATACAAGAACCCCACAGTCGAGACTGGAAAGCTGTCCCGGGAGCAGGGCTGGTGGGGAGAACCCGTCCCGGGACCAGGGGGATAATTCCACTGCAGGGAGAGCGCATGGTTTCCTTTGGCATGCTGTTTAAATGGAAAACCCCGCCCACTGTAGGAGGAGCGGGGTTGTCTATTCTGGTCGGTGAGCACTCATGAAAAAACATAAAAAAATATTCCTCTGGGTCGTGGGAGTTCTGGGTTTCCTCCTGTTCCTCTTCACCATATTCCTCCTTGTCTTGCCGAGCTTCATCAACATTGAACCCATTCGCGAAAGAATACTGGCAAATCTTTCCAAGGAGGTGGGCGGAAAGGTCACCTATCAGAAGGTGGATATCTCCTTTCTTCCTTTGCCCCGCATGGTGGTCCACAATGTGGGTCTCTCCATTCCGGGCAAGACACAGGGAACCATCCGGGCCGTTGTCGTGTATCCGAAAATAGGGGCCCTTCTCAAGGGCAGGGTGGAGCTTTCGGGCCTGGTGCTCGCAAGCCCCCGCTTCAGAATCGACCTTCCGGAGAGGACCCCAGGGGAAGGGCACGCACCTGAAAAGGCCTCACCTTTATTGGTCCCCTTCTCGCTGGATCTCCCGGTGGAGGATCTGGCCCTGGAGCAGGGGAAACTCGAAATTTTCCAGGAAGGGCAGCGCCTGTTTGGTTTGCAGAATATCGAGGCACAGCTCGAGTCCCAGGACAAAGGGATCAGCCTTGATCTCTCCTGCGCATCAAATGTTGTGGAACGATTCTCCCTGAAGGGGAGGTTTGATCCGGAGACATTCAAGGGTCGAGGACAAATAGACCTTGTCCGAATAAAGCCCCACCTTCTTACTCAAGCCTTTCTCCAGGACAAGGGTTTCCGTTTGGGACAATCTCTTGCAAACCTGAAACTGAACATGGTCGTGAACGGCCCCCAGGCCATGACAGGAAAATTCCAGGGATCTATCCCTTCTTTGATCCTGATCCAGGGTGAAAGGCAACTGTCCGTCGAGGCCGGGGAAATTACAGGGTCCTTTCAAAAGGCCAAAGAAAAGACAACGGTTTCCCTCAATAATCTCAGCCTCGATCAACCTCAGGCCACCCTGGCCGCAACCCTCGTGCTGGGTAAAGTCACTCCGCTCATGGTGCTCAAAGTAGAAGGCAAAGAGGTGGATGTCCATTCAATCCGAAAGGCGGCCCTGGAATTTCTTGGAGATGACGAAACGGTCCAGGAGATTTTTGAGATCGTCAGGGGCGGACATCTTCCTTCTATTACCTTTGAGACCAGGGGGGATACCGGGGATGATCTGGGTGACCTCCAGAACATGGTCATCAAGGGCCGCATAGAACAGGGCAAGATCCGGGTTCCGGGAGTGGATATGGACCTGGTGGAGGTGACCGGGGATACGGTCATCTCCCAGGGCATCCTCAAGGGAGAAAACCTGGCGGCACGGGATGGAAAAACCCTGGGGCGTGAGGGGAAATTGGAATTGGGTCTGGAAGGGGACGACGCCCCATTCCACTTGGATATCCTGGTAGACACCGACCTGGCCATGCTTCCCCCCTTGCTGAAAAAGGTGGTGGACAACAGGGCCTTAATAAAAGAATTGGGTTTGATCAAAGGCCTCTCCGGTAAAGCAACCGGGAGGCTGGTCCTGGGCGACCGCATGAACGCCATGATACCCCGGGTGGATGTGTCCCCCTTCAACCTGTCCGCAAAGTACGGGCGCCTTCCTTTTGGCATCACGGTTAAGGGCGGGCGACTGGTTTATGATCAGACGGGAATCCGTTTGGACAAGGTGAAGGTCGACATCGGGAAATCCTCTGTTTCCGGGTTATCGGGACGCGTCAACCTGGGAAAAACCCCGAACATGGATATCACCTACAAGGGATCCAGGGTCAATTTGGGAGAGCTCTTCCCCTGGCTCAGGACCCAGGAATGGTGGCACGTGAAACCCCGGGATCTAAAGAGCATCGAGGGTATCCTGAGTTCTTCCGGAGCACATATCAAGGGCCCCCTCTTGAGCCCTGAAAAGTGGCAGGTCACCGTGAACGGGAAAATGCAAGACATTGTCCTGGACTCGGAATCGATCCCGGGGCCCATGAAGGTTTCAGAAGGAAACTTTCGAGTGGTTCAAAGGGCAGCGGATCAGAAATTGACCGTCGAGGCGGTGCATATAGGCATCCTGGATTCTTCATTTCAGGTGTCAGGTGTCCTCTCGGACTATCTGGAGGGGCTCAACCGGGTAGAAATGAGCATGCAGGGGACGGTGGATAAAGCGGTCGTAAGATATCTGGGCAGCAGGTTCCAGGTCCCTCCCCATTTGCATCTAAAAACACCCATATCCCTTTCCAGATCACAGCTTGCCTGGGAAAGGGGAAAACAGGCATCTTTTCAAGGGGGAGGGATGATCCAGGGTGGTCCGCAATTTTCCCTGGACCTGGTTGCAAAACCAGGAGAACTGGTGATCAAAGATCTGCGTATCCATGATGAGGAATCACAGGCCGAATTCGGCCTGGACCAGAAAGAGGACATGATTGAGGTCAGGTTGAAGGGGCATTTGAAACGGAAAACGCTCAATGGTCTCTTCGTAGAGCAACCCTTTCACTGGGGAGAGATCAAAGGGGATATCAAGGCGCAGGTCTTCCTGAATGACCCAATGAAATCCAGGGCTGATGGAACTTTGGAAGGGGATGATTTGATTATCCGGTTGGGACTGAAACAACCCATGAGGATCGACAACATCTCCTTAAATGCCCAGGGACAGCATATTGATGTGCAATCAGCCGGATTGCTGTACCAGGATCATCAACTGCTTCTTGAAGGGGGTCTGGACTTTTCTGAGGCAGGACTGAAAATCGATCTGGATGCCCGTACCGGAGATCTGGACTGGGAAAAACTGTCTGCAATAATAAAGGCGGAACAGGCCGGGGAAGGAGCGGGCAGACTCCTTTACATACAAGCAATTTACGTGGAAACCCCTGCATGCAGACATCTCCCTGGATTCGGGAGGTGTGCGCATTGATGTAAAGAAGGCGGATATATGCGGCATCTCTACCCCCGGCGTTCTGAAGGTGAAGGGAGGGGAAGTCTCCGTTGATTTTAAGCCAGTTGCGGAAAACCTCCCCCTCGAGCCGGCCGTCAAGTGCCTGTGGGGAGAGAAATTCCGTGGGACAGGAACACTCGATCTCGAGGGACATATCAGGGGAACGGGAAAACCGGAGCAACTCCTCCAGTCCCTGAAAGGACACTTGAATTATGATATCAGAAAGGGGCGAATCTATCAGGACATTATTCTCACCAATGTCCTGAGTTTCTTAAATATCACGGAGATTTTGATGGGGCGGTTTCCGCACTTTGCAGAGGAGGGTTTTGCCTATCATTCCATAACCCTCAGAAGCAAGATCAAGGAGAACAAAATCCTTGTGCAGGAAGGGACCATAGATGGAGAACCCGCGGATATCGTTTTCGAAGGGGAATTGGATCTGAAGGAACAGAACATGGATCTGATAGTGCTGGTGTCACCGGTAAAAACGGCAAACTGGATCATCAGGCACACACCCATTGTGCGTCGAATCATGGGCAATACCTTAATTACCGTAGCGGTAGAAATAAAAGGTCCTGTGGCGCACCCTGAGGTACATGCGCTTCCGGCCTCGGCCGTAGGAGGAGGGCTCATTGGTATGATGAAAAGGACTGTCATGCTCCCTTTTGATCTGATACATGCCAACCCTTCACAAGAGAAGAAATAGAAGGTTGCCTTCAACAGGGAAAATCGGTATATTTTCAGTATGTTCCCTGGAACATCGCCCGGTATTCATTTTCTGCAGACTGGATATAAGGTCACATGGTTGACATCTCGAAAGCCGTCCATTTCCTGAAGACAGATATCTGGAGAATCCGGATCAAGGACCTTTCCCGGACAAGGGCCTTTTTCGTGGAGACCCTGAGGATCATTATCCTTACGGTTCGCGGGATTTTGGAGGACAAGGCCCACCTGAGGGCGTCTGCCCCAAGGGCTTTGGTCTTGAATCGGCCCTTGAGGAGACCCTCGCCAAGGCCTTTCAGGGACAGGAACAGATCGTTGAGCGGGCCATGGGATTTGCCCAGGCCCTCCTGGAGGATGTCAAGGGTGGGGTTGTTGCAGGCATTGGTCTTGTTATTCTCCTTTGGAGTATCATCAAGATCATCTCCCACATAGAAAACGCCTTCAACCATATCTGGGGTATTGAAAAGCCCAGAAACCTGGGAAGGAGGATCGCCGATTATCTCGCGCTCGTGATCATCTGTCCTGCCCTGTACATCTTCAGCACTGCCGGCACCGTGGTGATTACCAGCCAGGCAGAGATATTTATCAAGGAAATCCAGATATTGGGTGCGGTCAGCCCGGTTCTTTTCTTTTTTCTCAAGTTTGTTCCCTATTGTTCCTTCTACGTCCTCTTCACTTTCCTCTATATGTTCATTCCCAACACCAAGGTCACGCTGAAGTCCGGGCTCCTTGGAGGAATTATTGCCGGGACCATGTATGCCATCTTCCAGTTGGGTTACATCCACCTCCAGGTGGGTGTGGCGAAATATAATGCCGTTTACGGAAGCTTTGCAGCACTGCCCCTCTTTTTCATATGGCTCCAGTACAGCTGGTTGATTGTCCTGGTGGGCGCAGAGATATCCTTTTCCTACCAGAATGCGGAGACCTACGAGTTTGAACAGGATACCCTGAATGTGAGCCATGCCTTCAAAGTGCTCGCCTCCCTGATGGTCACACACCTCATTGTCAGGCATTTCGGCAAGAGAGAAAAAAGATGGGATGCCACACAGATCGCCAAGGAACTGGATCTCCCCATTCGTTTGGCCCGTCAGATACTGAATGATCTGGGTGATGCAGGGGTCCTTTCCGAGGTCATTTCAGAGGAAGGGACCACCATCGGTTACCAGCCCGGCGTGGACACGGACGCCATGACCATCATGTATGTGATCGACGCCATGGAACATTACGGGAGTACGGCCCTCCCCATTACCCAATCAGAAGACCACAAGAAAATTGTCGCGAGCCTCAAGGAGTTTCATAAACTCATTGAGGAATCCGATGCGAACCATCTATTAAAAGACATCTGAACATGCCATCTGCCCGTGGCGCATTCGGAAATGGCCATTTCCGGATTTCCATCAGAAAAGGAATGAGACCCATGACAGACCGCTTTGCCATCGTTCCCATCGGGGTTATTGATAAGCAGGGGGACACCATGGCGGTTCGAATTTATGATGCCTTTGCAGACGGGCTTTTGGGCCTGGATCAGCATTCCCACATCATCCTCACCACCTGGTTTCACAAAAACGATGGTTCGGAAAAGCGACAGACCCTTCAGGTCCATCCCAGGGGGGATCGGCGCAACCCCCTGACCGGGGTTTTTGCAACGCGCTCCCCTGTAAGACCCAACCTCCTTGCCCTCTTTGTCTGCAAGGTGCTTTCCATTGAGGGGAATCGCATTTTTATTGACCCCATTGAGGCCTTTGACGGGTCGCCCGTCATTGATATCAAACCCTACATCCCCAGGATCGATGCGATCCCCGAGGCAACGGGACCTGCCTGGAGGGAAAAGGAGTGATCCCAGTGACAAGGCCATGAGGAATTTCAGAGTATTTACCGGCAACCGCTTGGAGACCCTGGCCGAGGCACTGGGTGAAACGCTTCGCGTCCCCCTGCCGTCTCCTTTGGAACAGGAGATCATCGTTGTTCAGAGCCGGGGCATGGAGCGATGGCTCTCCATGCAACTGGCCAAGCAGCACAATGTCTGCGCCAACATTCGATTTCCCTTCCCCAATACCTTTATTCAGGACATATTCGCACGGGTTCTCCCGGAACCGAAGGTTTCCTCCGCCTTTGATCAACAGACCATGACCTGGCGGGTGATGAAATATCTGCCCGCCTGTTTGTCCAGACCGGAATTTGACAGCGTCCGATCCTACCTGGGACCGAATCCGGAGGGCATCAAGCGCCTGCAGTTATCCGACAGGATCGCAGACCTCTTTGATCAGTACATGGTGTTTCGGCCGGACATGGTCTTCCGGTGGGAAGGGGGAAAAGAGGACCACTGGCAGGCGCTCCTCTGGAGAGAAATGGTAAAGGAAACGGGCGGGGAAGGGCATCGTGCTGCACGCGCAAAGGCCTTTTTTAAGGCCCTTCAGACCCTGGATTCCAAAAGGCTCTCTGACCCCGGGGTGCTTCCTGAGCGGGTCTCGGTATTCGGCATATCCGCCCTTCCGCGGCTGCACATGGAGGCCCTGTCCGCCATTGCACAATGGACCGAGGTCAATCTCTTTCTCATGAATCCATGCAGGGAATACTGGGGGGATATCCTGTCGGACAGGGAGATGATGCGGGCCGGATCCGGGGTTGTGCATGAACATGACCTGCACATGGAAAAGGGGAACAGCCTTCTGGCATCTCTGGGGACCCTTGGCAGGGAATTTTTTGATTTGATCAATGAATTTCCGTCAGAGGATGCGCCCTCCTTTGAGGACCCGGGCACGGACAGCCTCCTGTGCCGTATCCAATCCGACATCTTGAACCTGCACGAAGGACAGGTAAACCTGCGCGAAGGACAGGTAAACCTGCGCGAAGGACAGGTAAACCTGCAGGAAAGCAGGGCTGGTATTCCAGGGAAAAGGGCTACTGCTTCATCTGTTTGAACAGGACCCGGAACTCATGCCCGGCGATATCCTGGTCATGACACCGGATATCGAGGCATATGCCCCCATCATTCAGGCTGTCTTTGACCTTCCCCCCGGGAATCCCAAAAGGATCCCCTTCAGTATTGCAGACCGGAATGTCCTGGGCGAAGGCGCGGTCATAGAGCCGTTTCTGGCACTGCTGAGACTGCAGGGATCCCGTTTCGGCGCCTCACAGGTCATGGCGATACTGGAATCCCCAGCCGTCCATGCCGGATTCGGGTTGTCCGAGGCGAATCTGGGGCCTATCCGGCAATGGATCCTGGAGACAGGCATCCGGTGGGGCATCGATCAGGAGAACCGGCGGGACATGGGCCTGCCCCCCCTGCCGCAAAATACCTGGAGAGCCGGCCTGGACAGGCTCCTTCTGGGCTATGCCATGCCCGGCAGGGACGGGGGACTCTTTGAAGGGCTTCTCCCCTATGACTTGGTGGAGGGGAGCGATGCAGAGGTGCTGGGAGGGTTTGCAGCATTTTCCCATCAACTCTTTGAACGGGTCCTGTCTCTTGGCACACCCCGCACCCTGGTGGCCTGGTCCGACACCCTGCAGGAAATGCTGGAAGCGTTTTTCATGCCAATGGATGAGCGGGCGCGGGAGATGCGGATTATCCGGCAGGCCATTGCCCAACTGCGGGAAGGGGAAGACAAGGCCGATTTCCATGAGTCGGTGGGCATTGATCTCGTACGATGGTACCTGGAACGCTTCCTGAAAAAAGAAGGGTTCGGATTGGGGTTTATGACCGGCGGTGTGACTTTTTGCGCCATGCTGCCCATGCGGAGTATTCCCTTCAAGGTCATCTGCATCATCGGCATGGACGACAATGCCTATCCCCGGGAGTCCCGGGCACTGAGCTTTGACCTCATGGCCATGGACCCCAGGCCGGGAGACCGCTCCCGCCGCAATGATGACCGGAATATCTTTCTGGAGGCCATCCTCTCGGTTAGAAGGACCCTGTATATCAGTTATGTGGGACAGAGCATCCAGGACAACAGCCCCATCCCTCCGTCCGTGGTAGTCAGCGAACTCATGGACTATCTGGATGCGGGGTTTGCCGGTCAGGAAAGGCCCCTTTTGGAGCAGGTCGTTACAAAACATCGGCTTCAGGCCTTCAGCCCCGCCTACTTTGCCAATAGGGAAGACCTCTTCAGTTATTCCGAGGAAAACAGCCGCGCTGCAGAAAGCCTTTTGGGGCCACGCAACCCGCCGCCCCCATTTATCACCCGGGGGCTTGCAGAGCCCGATGAGAAATGGAGAGAGGTTTCCCTGGAGGATCTGTGCCGTTTTTTCGGCAATCCGGCCGGATTCCTGCTCAACCGTCGCCTGGGTATTCGTCTGGATGAAGGTTCTGCCATCCTGGAAGAACGGGAGGTCTTTGATGTCAAGGGCCTGGATCGGTACCTCCTGGATCAGGACCTGCTGGCAAGAAGGCTTTCCGGAGGCAATCTCAGAGAGGTGCAGTCCGTGTTTCAGGCAGCCGGCCGACTCCCCCACGGCACCGTGGGGGAATGCCTGTTTCAGGATCTCGGCCGGGAGGTAGAAAGGTTTGCGGAAAAAATTGTCCCCTACAGGGAGAGCAAGGAACGGGATCCCCTGGAGGTGGACCTGGAGATCGCCGAATATCGGCTCAAAGGCCGGATCGATGGAATTCTCGAGGACCGGCTCCTGCATTACCGGTATGCCCGTGCCCGGCCCCAAGACCACATTCGGGCCTGGATCCATCATCTGGTCTTGAATCTCCTGATCCCAAGTCGCCCTGTGGAGGGATACCCCGGGACCACCATGCTGGCGGGGCTCGAAAAAAAAGGACGGGCCGATCGTGAATGGAAGGCCTGGACCTTTGCGCCCCTGGCGGAGGGAGAGAAGATCCTTACCGTGCTCATGGATATATACTGGAAGGGGCTCGTTAGGCCGTTGCCCTTTTTCCCCAGGACCTCCTGGGAATATGCATCAAGGCTCTCAAAGGGGAAGGTACCCATGGAAGAGGCCCTGGTAAAGGCCCGAAATATATGGAAAGGAAGCCTTTACAGCAGAGGGGAATGTGAGGACCCCTATTTCCGGCGTTGCTTTGAAAATGGGGACCCCCTGGGCAAGGCCTTTCAGAAATGCACCCAAGAGATTTTGGGGCCCCTTCTGGCCCATGAAGAGGAGATCAAGGAATGATCCGATCCCGCCCCTTTGATCTCCTGAAAAGCCCTCTGGAAGGGACCAATCTCATCGAGGCAAGTGCCGGGACAGGCAAGACCTATACCATTGCCGGGCTCTTTCTCCGGCTGCTCCTGGAGCAGAACCTCGCAGTGGAACGCATCCTGGTAGTCACCTTTACCGAGGCAGCCACCGAGGAGCTTCGGGACCGCATCCGGACCCGGTTACGGGAGGCCGTTGCGGCATATTCAGGGGGACCCACCGATGATGCCTTTCTCGCGGGTCTCATGGAGAAAAGTCCGGACCGGAAAGCATCCCTGAGGATCCTGTGGCAGGCCCTTCGGAACTTTGACCAGGCCGCCATATCCACCATCCACGGCTTTTGCAGGAGGGTCCTGCATGAAAATGCCTTTGAGAGTGGAAGCCTCTTTGATACGGAGTTGAAGGCGGACCTGGAATATCTCAGGGCCGAGGTGTCCGAGGATTACTGGAGGACCCATTTTTACGAGGCCTCCCCCCTGTTCGTGCATTATGCCCTGAAGAGGAAATTCGGGCCGGACCATCTTCTTTCCCTGTTGTCCAAGCATGGGGCACAGCCCTTTCTCAAGATCATCCCCCAACCGGATATCCCGGATACCTCGGCCCGGGAGGCGGCATTTGAAGCGGCCCTTGCGCAGGTTCAAAGGGCCTGGCATGCAGGGAGGCAGGAGGTGGAGAAAATCCTTCTGCAGGATGACGGGCTCAAGCGGAACATGTATTCCAAGGCAAGGATTCCCATGTGGATTCAGGGCATGGAGGCCTTCCTGGTATCTGAAAAGGCCTTCACCGGCCTTTTTGAGGGGTTTGAAAAGTTCACCCTGAAGGAACTCCAGCGGGCCCTGAAAAAGGGCGCTGCTGTGCCGGACCATCCCCTTTTTGCAGCATGCCAGGGGCTTCAGGAGCGCAGGGAGGCGTTGGAAGGCCTGTTTGAAACCCACCTTCAGGCCTTGGAAAGCGCCTTTATCCCCTGGGCACGGAAGGCGCTGGCGCAAAGAAAGGCGCAGCACAACATCCAGTCCTTTGATGATCTCCTCATCCGGCTGGAAAGGGCGCTCGAGGGCAGGGGAGGTAAGCGCCTGGCCGCAGCAGTGAGGATGCGCTTTCAGGCCGCCCTGATCGATGAGTTCCAGGATACGGATCCTGTCCAGTATGCTATTTTCAGGGACATATTCCAGTCCGGGGAGAGCATCCTTTTTCTGATCGGCGACCCCAAACAGGCCATCTACAGTTTCAGGGGGGCGGATATTTTTGCCTATATGGAGGCTGCGCAAGGGGTCAAGACCCGCTACAGCCTGGAGGAAAACTATCGGGCCGAAAAGGATCTGATCTCTGCCACCAACACCCTGTTTTCCAGGCCCCGGCGCCCCTTTGTATTTGACCGCATACCATTTACCCCGGCCAGGGCGCCGAAGGGCAAAGCGCCCGTGAGACTTCAAATGCAAGGAGAGGTTCAAAGCCCCTTTGAGCTCTGGTTCCTGAATGCAGACAACCTGGGCACCAAAGTCATTGACAAGGGCCTGGCACGGCAGGGTATTTCCAGGGCCGTGGCCGCAGAGATCAGTCGGCTCCTCTCCCTGGCC
>JAFDIX010000393.1 GCA_019307805.1 Deltaproteobacteria bacterium
CGGGAAGACAACCACGGCGGTCAATCTTTGTGCATCTCTGGCGGTCGCAGAAAAGAAATGCCTTCTGGTGGATTTCGATCCCCAGGGCAATGCAACGGCTGGACTGGGATTCGACAAAAATGAACTGGAAAACGGGGTCTATGACCTTATCCTGGGTGCGGCCCGGTACCAGGAAGCCATTAGGAAGACAAGGCTCAAGGGCCTGTTTCTGATTGGCGCCACACCCGACATGATCGGCGCAGAGGTAGAGATGGTCTCTGCTGAAGAGCGGGAATACCGACTCAGAAAAATGCTCTCCCCCCTCCGGGATCGCTTTGATTATATTGTCGTAGATTGCCCGCCGTCACTGGGTTTTCTGACCCTCAACGCCCTGACCGCAGCGGATTCTGTTTTGATCCCGCTGCAGTGTGAATACTACGCACTGGAAGGTCTCAGCCAGATTGTGAAAACAGTGCGGGCCGTGAGAAGGGGGCTCAATCCCGGTCTGCGGCTGGAAGGGATCCTGCTTACTATGTTTGACGCCAGAAACAACCTTTCCATCCAGGTGGAGGAAGAGGTCCGCGAGCATTTCAAAGGAATGGTCTTCAAGACCGTCATACCGAGGAATGTGCGCTTGAGCGAGGCCCCCAGCCACGGCCAACCCATACTCCTCTATGATAACCGTTCACGGGGCGCCCGGAGTTATCTCGCCCTGGCCGAAGAACTCATGCTAACAGGAGCGCAACGTCATGGCTAAACACAAGGCCCTAGGCAAGGGATTGTCAGCTCTCATCCCGGAAGCGGACAACCTCACGGAAGGGGAGGGCACCTATTTTCAATGTCCCATTGAGGCCATCGAGCCAAATCCCTATCAACCCAGAATGGTGTTTCAGAACGCTGAACTTGAGGATTTGGCCCGTTCCATCAGGGAAAAGGGCGTTTTGACCCCCCTCCTGGTGAGTAAAGGGGAAAAGGGATATCGTCTCATCGCGGGTGAGCGCCGTTGGCGCGCAGCCCAGAAGGCCGGACTGGATCGCATCCCGGTGGTTGTGCGGGAGACTACGCCCGTTGAATCCCTGGAACTGGCCCTCATTGAAAATATTCATCGTCAAGACCTCAACCCCATAGAGGAGGCCCTGGCCTATAAGAAATGGCTGGAAACTTCAGAAACCACCCAGGAGGCTCTGGCCAAGGCCATTGGCAGGGACCGTTCTACCATTACCAACATGCTCAGATTATTAAAACTCCCGAAAAACATCCAGAAGGGCGTGATGGAAGGTCGTCTCAGCATGGGGCATGCTCGGGTTCTGGCAGGGGTCGCGAATGGGACAGACCAGCGAAAACTTCACGCCCTCATCCTTCAAAAAGGACTTTCCGTGCGCCAGGCGGAAGCTTTCATCAAAAAGTCAAAGGGACGGGGCAAATCCAAAAAGGCGATACCGGATGCATACATGCAGTCACTGGCAGATTCCCTGAAGCGGTCCCTGGGAACAAAGGTAGATATCGTGAAAAAGGGAAAACAGGGCAAGGTGGTTATCCATTTCTATTCGGATGATGAACTGGATCGTCTGCTGGAACGGTTGTCCTGAGCCTTCCCTGCCCGCCATTTTCTCTCCTGCCCCTTCAGCAGTCTCCCCAAGTTGTCCCGATGCTTTAAACAGACCAGGATCGCCATTGCACAGGCAATCAGGACGATTCCGGCTGATCTTCCCCACATCAGAAGGAGGAGGGGGATAGCACAGGCGGAGATCATGGAACCCAGTGAAACAAAATTTGAGAAATAAACCACGATCGCAAAAAGGGCCATGGCCAGCAGGCAGGGACCGGGGGCCACGGCGAGATACAACCCAAGGGCGGTGCCAACCCCTTTCCCACCGCGAAATTTTAAAAAGGGTGAAAACTGGTGGCCCAAAAGGGCACAAAGGCCCCCAAGGGAGGGGCCCAGGGGCCCCCCTGAAAAGAGATCGCTGAAGAAGAAAACCGGGAGAAAGCCCTTGAGTGCATCCAAGACCAGGGTCAGCAGTCCCCATTTGACCCCGATTGTTCTGGCAACATTCGCGGCGCCGATATTTCCGCTTCCATGATGGGTGATATCAAGGCCCGCTGCAATCCGGGCAATAAGTTTTCCAAAAGGGAGAGCGCCCAGGGTGAAGGCGCCCAGGAGATACAAAAGGAAGGGGCCGTGAAGGTTTTCTATCAATGGTTTTTCCTATCAATTGGAATCATATTATTGTATAGAGAAAAAAGTGTTTGGCAACCCCCTATCATTGAATAGTGAAGAATACAGTCCTGGATTCGGGGATGCAATTATTATTATAATGTTCCCGAAGTTTTTTTTAACCCGAGTCCGGGGCATCCCGGGCAGATAAAAGGTGAGTACCATGATTGTGATGGTTGTTGACGGGCAGGGCGGCGGTATTGGTGCTGCGATCATCAAAGGACTCAGGGCGTTTTCAGGGGATACCATGGAGATATGGGCCCTGGGTACCAATACCATTGCCACATCCAGGATGATGAAGTCCGGGGCCAACAGGGGGGCAACGGGTGAAAATGCGATTATTCAAAGCAGTCCCCGTGCCGATATCATCGCCGGGCCGTTGGCGATTCTCGCTGCAAATGCCATGATGGGGGAACTGACCCCCGGGATGGCCGAAGCCCTGAGTTCCAGTCCCGCAACCAAGATACTCATTCCTTTGACCCAGGAAAAGGTAGAGATCGTGGGCGTGAGTGGCGAACCATTACCCCATCTGGTGGACAGGTTGGTGGAGATCGTCGCGAAAAAGGCGCAAGAAGGCTGAAGGTAGAAGGGAGAGCAAAGGTAATCACGAAACCACGAAAGAACGAAAACACGAAAAAAAGGGGGAAGAGGTGAGGTAGAAGAAGGCAAGAAAATGTCCCCAACAGGGAGAAGGGAAGGACGAGACATGTTGCAGGAAATGGCAAAAAAGATTGCATGGCTTGGGCATGATGCATTCAGGATCGATGCGGCCAAGACCATCTATTTCGATCCCTATGAGATTTCCGGTGGACCCAAGGCGGATCTGATTCTGGTCAGTCATGATCATTTTGACCATTGCTCTCCGGAGGATGTCGCCAAAATCCAGCAGGAAGGCAGCATCCTCATTACTGAAAAGGATTCGGCCGCAAAATTGACTGGAGATGTCCGCATTCTTGCCCCCGGCGAATCCCTGGAGCTGGATGGTGTGAAGGTCGAGGCAGTGCCCGCCTATAACCGAGACAAGGAATTTCATCCCCAAAGGAATCAATGGTTGGGCTTTATAGTGGAAATGGAAGGGGTCCGGATCTACCACGCAGGAGACACGGACCGTATCCCGGAAATGAAGGATTTTCAGGTAGATATCGCCCTTCTTCCGGTATCGGGAACCTATGTCATGACTGCAGACCAGGCGGTCGAGGCGGCTCTGGACATTGGGCCGAAGCTGGCCATTCCCATGCACTACGGCGCCATCGTGGGAGGGCAGGAAGATGCGCGAAAGTTCAAAGAGGCCCTGGAGGGGAGGGTAAAGGTCATGATCCTCTCCAAAACATAAAACAGGGACGGGGGGACGGAGGGACGGAGGAATAGCTCAAAGCTGAAAGCTCAAAGGAATGGTCATTGATAGGTGAAAGGTGGGTCGTGTGTTGCCTCATCCCTGATCCATTATCCCCTTTTCCCGTCTTTCCCGCCCGTCTCGCCATTCCCAATATATAGTAGAACCTTATCTGAAAGCCTTCAGCATTCCACATTATGCCTTCCGACTACCACCTACCACTCCCGTCCCCTCGTTCCCCCGTCCCCCCGTTCCTTTGTCTCGACACAAGCGCAGCTCTTTACCCTGAGCATTTGCCTCCTGCACCCTTTTCATTATTCTATCCGGCAGACCAAGATAGTCTTCTCCCTCGCTTTTTTTTCCCCGCTTGATGCATCCATGCCCATAAATCCGGCATTTTCGTGACAGTTCCTCGAAAGCCGCCTCCTGCTGTTCCTTCCGAAGCCTCCCCTTGAGAATCAGTTTTTCCAGGGCCCTGATTCTGAAACGGTCCAGGCCCATGATACTGTTGGAGAGTTGATCCCCATGGCCCCCCACCTTGACCACGAGATATTCTTCAAT
>JAFDIX010000394.1 GCA_019307805.1 Deltaproteobacteria bacterium
TTTGAGTGAAGGTATTTCCTCACGGGGGAGACCTTCAAGACCTTCCTTCACCGCTTCCAGGTGGACCTGTGTGAAAACGGCCACATAGTATAGAACAGCGGGGATAAATGCGGAAATGGCAACGGTGGGGTAAGGAACATCCAGAAATTCGGCCATGATGAATGCCGTGGCCGCCATAATAGGCGGCATGATCAGGCCGCCTGTAGAGGCCACGGCCTCTATGGCGGCTGCCACATGGGGCCTGTAACCGATTTTCTTCATCAAAGGGATCGTAATGATTCCAGTCATGGCCACGTTGGCGGAAGCACTCCCTGAAAGGGATCCAAAAAGGCTGCTGGCCACAATGGCCACCTTGGCCGGTCCCCCTCGATATTTTCCCATGAGGGAGAGGGCGATATCGGAAAGAAACTTCCCCCCACCTACTGAGAAGAGCAGGCGACCGAAAAAAATGAAGCTGAATACAATGGTTCCGACAACAGCCAGAGGAATTCCGAAAAGTGAACCGGGAGATAAATACAGGTTGTTGAGCACACGACCCCAGGGGATCATCCTGGCACCGAGAACACCCGGGAGCAAATAGGCATAGGGGGCATAGAGTATCAAAATAATACCTATCCCCACGATGGGCCATCCCACCAGACGCCTTGCAGCCTCAAGGACCAGGATGACCATGATCAACCCCAATATGATCCTATAGGTGATTAAATAGCCCAGTGTCGGGATGATCTTCGGATATAAAACAACCACATAACCTGCCGCAATGATGCTCAGGATCACAAGGACAACGTCATACCACGGCACCGTTTCCCTGGAAGCGCCCTTTGTTGCCGGGACGGTAAGAAATGCTGAAATGAGGAGCAGCCCCAGGATGAGACCGAGATACTGCTCTTTGTAAATGGGGATATTGAGATATTCCGGGATGTGGGTCACATAGATGGTGCCCACGACAGGGATGATGCCAAGTATCGTCTTGGTGAAAATTCCGACAGCGCCTTTGGGCTGTCTGAACCTTGGATCAGAGGCAGATTTTCCCTTGTCGTTTTCAGGCATGTGGGCAGTCCTTGTTCAAGGAGCGAAGCCTCCGGGCACGGAGGCTTCGCTGTTATATTATTTGATTGTGAGGAGTTTCTTCTGATGATCCTCCATTTCCTGGGTCCACACACCCTTTTCTTTGTACCACTTGATGCTGCCAGGATGATAAGGGACCACAGCCCTGGTTGAGGCAAACCTGTTGGGTGTCCAGAACTTGAGCCTGGGGTGAACCGGCGCCAGTTCCTTGTAGTTCTCCCACAACGCTTTTGTAATCTGATAGGCCACTTCCTCAGATTGTCTTTCACCGCAAACCAGGGTGATGTCCTTCCCCAACAGTGTCGTGGCTTTCGCCAGGCCTGCCAGGCGGCCCGCCTTCGCCTTGATGGGATAGTAGCCCGGGTGGACACTTTTCAACCGTGCAACTGCCTCGGGGGATGTCAGAAGGTTAAGATATCGTGCCCCCTTTGCTGTTTTCAATTCCTTGGTAATCCCACTCCCCGCCGAGCCCATGGTCAAATCAGCTCGCCCTTCGATGAGGGTCCTGACACCTGCAACATAGGTCGTCACTCTCAACCCCTTCACGTCTGAAGCGGAATATCCCGCATTGGCAAGCAGGGCCTTGATGGTCAGGGTGGCAGAATAGAAAGCCCCGTAATCCACCGGCATTCTCTTGCCCTTGATATCTTTGACTGTTTTTATGTCCGTATTGTCGGGGACCAAGAAACCCACCATGAGAGGACTGCCCAGCATGAGTGTCCTTAATGCGAATCCCTTGCCTTTTGTAGGTTTTTTGTAAATGGCGTCACCCATGTAGGCTGTCAGGATATCACCGGGAACCTGAATGCCGAAATCCACCTCTCCGCTTTCCAGCATGGGGTACCACACCGTTCCCCCCTGGGGGAATACTTCCACCTTATTGGGAGAATTGGCGCTGATGGTTTTGGCCATACCCGCTGCCATGACATAGAATAGGGACCCAGGTGTATTCGCACCGAAAACAATTGTCTTGGATAAAGCCTGGGGCGCCATGGCGAACACCATTATCACGCTGACTAACAATCCAATCGCCATTGTCCGTGTAAATCGCCGTTTCATGAGTTTCCCTCCTTGTCTTTGGGTTGGAAAATAATGGTCTTCAACCTTAATTGCTGGATAACCGCCCTCCTTTCTTTGTAAGAAATCCTGTTTTTTATATCTTCATTGCCAAATGAAAGGCCTCATAGATCCCCTGAATCATGTGGCCGTCCACAACATGAACACCGAGGGTATACACCTCCGGCGCAAAATCCTTTACTTTTTCGTGTAATGTATCGTCCCATATGAAACCGGTTGCAAGAACCACCGTATCCACGTTCAACGATTGTTCAGAACCATCCCTTTCAATGACCACCCTTTTTGCTTCTATTTCTTTTATCCAGGCATCCGCCATCACCGTTACGTTGGAAAGGTCTAATTCCTTTTTGAGGACCCACCGCGTTCCCGGACCAAGCCCCGCTCCAATTCTTCCCAACTGCTCTCCGGCGCGCGCCCTGCAGAGTGTGACCTGATGCCCCTTCATAAGCACGGAAGTACCCTCTCTTTCGTCGAGGGCCTTCTGTTCCGTGAGAAAGGAGATAGACTCGGGACTGGAGTTCCAGCGCTTGGCCAGATACAGTGCCGTTTCAACACCGACGCCCCCGCCACCCACAACCAGGACTTTTTCTCCCACCTCTACTGAACCATCCAAAACGGCCAGTGCCGTCACCACATTGGGCAAATCAACCCCTGGTATGTCAGGAATTCTCGGCTTGCCGCCGGTGGCAATGAAAATAACCTCCGGAGCCAGTTCCTTAACCATATCAGGGGTAGCTTCAGTTTTGGTCCTGATGTCGACTTCCGCTTTCCTTGCCGCCCTGAAAAGCCAGTGGGAAAAAGACAGCAGTTCTTCTCGGCCGGGAGGCAATGCCGCCAATCTCCACTTGCCACCCACATGGGATTCTTTCTCCAAGAGTGTAACCCTGTGCCCACGTTCCGCAGACGTGAGTGCCGCCTGAAGCCCTACGCACCCCCCCCCGATAACCAGAACCCTCTTTTCATTCACCGCTTTGGGCAGCGGCTCGAGCTCCGAGAAGGTCCCCACCATGGGATTGACCGTGCAGCAGATAGGCTTTTCGTGAATCACCACGGCATCCAGACACTCGTTACAGGCGATGCAGAGTCGGATGTCCTCCAGGTCCCCACGTTCCGCTTTGTTCGGCCATTCAGGATCCGCCAGTGAGCCCCTGGCAATACTGACCATATCTGCCCACCCCTTTTGCAGGATATTTTCAGCCACCAGGGGGTGATTGATTCTGTTGGATGCAGAAACTGGAACGCCTACCGCCTGTTTTATCTCTCTTGCCAAAAAAGCGTAGTTCCCTCGGGGAACGTTCGGTGTCAGTTGCGGAATGGACGTGGCATGGCTCCCGCCGCTGACGTTGAAGAAATCCACACCGGCCTTCTCGAGATTTTGAGCAATTTTCCGGGCCGTCTGGACATGGTAACCGCCCTGCAAAAACTCACTCCCGTGCAGTCTGAAGAATATGGGATAATCCTCTCCCAGTGCCTTTCTTATTGCCCTGAGCGCCTCAAGGGGAAATCGCATCCTGTTTTCAAGACTCCCGCCCCACTGATCGGTGCGGTCATTGAGGACCTGGGACAAGAAAATACTGATGGCGCCCCCTCCAATGCCCAGCAGGCTGACCGCATCATAACCTGCCTCTCTTGCGCGTATGGCCGCCTGGATCAGGGAATCCACCATCTCGTGGATCTGCCCTTCAGGAAGGGTGGAGAGCTTGGGGTAGCGGTGAAGCTCTTGCACAGGCCATATGCGCCGCACACCGATCTGCGCACAAACGACTGCTCCATAGGCCTTAATCCTTTTGACGGCTTCTGCATGTTTTGCCACGTGGGCGGCGTTCTGGAGGAAAAATGCGTGGGGACTGGAAGCGCCTTCCATGAAATAGGTGTCTATCACCCCGATCCCGATCAGGCCGAATCCGCCCCTGGCCCTTGCGGCAAAAAGGTTTATTGCTTCATC
>JAFDIX010000395.1 GCA_019307805.1 Deltaproteobacteria bacterium
AAAATGAAACAGATCAATGATGTGCGTACTGTCCAGAATATTGGTACGGCACTTCTTCTCTTCTGCTCCATCCTTTTCGCCCACTATCCCATTTATGCCAGCTACACCCTCTCTCTGGAAGGCGGAAGGCGGAAGGCGGAAGGCGGAAATTAAGAGGTAGAAGGGTGAAGTCAGAAGTCGCAAGGGGGAAGGCGCAGGGCTTGAAATAAATAATCCTTTTCTCTTTCCCTTATGCCTTGTGCCTTACACCTTTTGCCTTTGCGCAAAGGGCATGTTTTTGCAGTGACAGATGTGCAGGGTCTGAATCCTGAAACATATCCCTGGAATATTAATATCACACAACGTTAGGAGGCTTTCGAGAAATATTCATATGCAAGGCATCCGAAACCGGGGACCCGCCCGCAGGGTGGGGAGTCCTCGCGAAGCGCGGACAAATCCCGAGGAATGAGGCGTACATGTAGTACGCCGCAGTGACGAGGGGTGAGGATAACACCGCAGATGGAGGTTTCTCGAAAGCCTCCTACAGGTGCTTTGCGAAGGCCAATAGATTCTTATTAAGCCGCAGCCGAAAGGCGGGCTGGGTGAGTTCGTTTCCCTTTTCGTGAAAAGGAATATAGACGAGGATAAAGCTCTTGGGTTTTATGACCGTGTTGGGAATCTTCGGTAGCATGGTCCTCTGGGGTTTTACAAAACTGGCCATGGTCAGTCTCAGGCTTTCAACCGCCTCCGTGATAGACAGGGTGACCGGATAAAGGGGGGCTTCGGGGAGTTTTTTCACCACTTCTTCCTGGGGTTGAGAGAGCGTCAGATTCCTTGAGAAGGTCAGGAAATTCTCTGGTCTGATCTTGAAGGCCGGGGCCCAAAAGCGAAACCCCTGCTCTTTCCATTCCTCCTGCACCACCTTGGGCAGATTGGCGACCTTGACGAGGTCTGCATAGGAGTTGAGCTGGATCCCCGAGATATCCCCCCTGATTCGCCAGAAGGGCAGGTAGATCAGGTTGCCCCCTTCCTCGGGGATGTGGCCGAATGTAAGCTTCATGAACTGCCCCTTCCCCGACTGCCATACGGTCTCGCAGTTTTTGCAGTTCAGTGCCAGGCTGTCCTTTTCTCCCTCCAGATCCCACCCGCAATCGGGGCACTGGGCCACAATAAATTGAACCTGCCATTCAGGGGAACCCCCGGCCATGGAGGTTATGTCAAAGTCCTCCGGCAGTTCCGGGGACACGGGTCGGTTCAGGACAGCATCAAACACCTTGGCATCTGCGTAGAAGGGGGAATAGAGGATGCTGAGGGTTTCGCCGACAAAACTCTGGTTGTAAATGGGCTTTGGGAGCTTGGCGCTGAAGCGCTCTTCAATGATTTCTATTACTTCCTTGTGGGGAAAGCTTGGTTTGAGAAAAAGCCCCTTGGTCTCCGGGGATACAAAGCGAAGCTTCTGGGTCTGGCTTCTGAGGCCCAGGGACACGGGAAAATAGGTTGAGGGGATGCCCTGGTGACTGACATCAACGATCCTGTGTTTGATCCCATTCCGGGTACAGGAAAAGAGCATGCCCTTAAAACGCCAATAGGGAAAATAAATAAGGTCTTTGCCTTCGGGGGCGGAGTGGGGCAGCAGGTACTGATAGACACTGCTCAAAAGGTAGGATTTTACCCGGCAAAACCCGCAGGTGAAGAGGTGATCCGTCTCCTCAAGGGTGGCCGGTGCACCACACTGGGGACACTGGTGTTCAATAAGCATGCCACGTCCTCTGGATCAGGATCCTTAAAGCTTTTCACCGCACTGGTTACAAAAAGAAGACTCCGGGATGTTTTCATCACCGCATTTGCTGCAGAATCGGGCCGCCGGTTTCTCCTCTGAAGCATGGCCGCAGCGGGGGCAAAACTTCGCGTTTGGGGTCAGATTTTTCCCGCAATTGGCACACTTGTTAAAGACCAGGAGCTGGTGGCCGCATGAAGGACAAAACTTCGCCGTGGTGGGAATGGTATTCTGACATTCCGGGCAGGAATAGGTCTCTTCTGCTTCTCCCTGTTTCTGGGCGGGCTGTGCTCCTCCGGCAAAGTACTGGGCAAACATGGCAGGCATCATGAGCCCCATGCCCATCCCCATACCAGGGCCGGCACCGGATTCACCTCCGCCTTCTGCGGCCTTTTCCATGGCCATGGCCGCCTTCATCTGCATCAGTTTGTTCATGTCCTTGAAAACCCCCATACGGGCCCGGTCATCGATGGCCTTCTGTACCTCCGGAGGGGGTGTAATGGCATTAATATAAAGCTGCGTCAGGCCGAGTCCAAAGTGGGAGAAATCCTCCTGAAGTCTTTTGACCAGTCCTTCTGAAAGTTCATCATACTTGGCAGGAAGATTGAGAATGGTATCGATGGTCTCACCCATATAATCGTTGAAGCGGGAGACGATAACCCGGTTCAGATACTCTTCAATTTCCTCGGTCGTGTACATCCCCTGGGTCCCCACCAGGGTGTTGATAAAGAGGAGGGGCTGGATTATCTGCAGATTGAACACACCAAAGGCCCGAAGCCGGACAAGTCCCAACTCTTCGTCTTTGAAGGCGACCGGATCCCTGGTGCCCCATTTGAGGTTGGGAAAGATCTTGATGTTGACCATATAGACCTCTGCCCTCAAGGGACTGGACATGCCCCAGGGTATACTGGCAATCTTGGTCAATATGGGAATATTCGCCGTTTTGAGGGTGTGCCTTCCAGCGCCAAAGACCTCGACCGCCTTGCCCTGATAGAAAAAGACCGCGGCCTGGCTCTCCCGGACGGTCAACTGGGCCCCGAGCTTGATTTCCCCGGAGCCTTTTTGAGGGATTCGGTGGACCAGTTCTTTCCCCGAATCATCAAACCACTCGATATTTTCAAGAAAAATAAGATTATCTGTGCCCATGGGTTTTCACCTCCCTGGTTCCATCCCGGCCAAGGGAAAAGCAGGCATGGACCGTAACAAATGGGTTAGCGGTTTCCTGGTCCCTTTTCCAATCCTGAAGTACGGGGCGCAGCGCATTTCCTAACGCCCCGCAGGAGATCGCAATCCTGATAACAGGATAGGAAAAACAGGCAGGGTTGCCAAATCGTTATGGTACTTAAGTATTAGGAAAGGTTATAGAATTGACCGTATTCTAGGCGATCACAGGCTCTGAGTCAAGAAAAGTATCCGGGCCTTTGCCATTTGAACGACCGGTTCTTCATTATACTCATAAGGTGTCAGGTTTCAGGTGTCAGGGCCTATTGCAATGAGCTACTATCTTTTTGAAGGGCGGCTTAACGTGCTGGAGTTTGGATTATAATTGATAGCCTAAGCCGGGCATTCTGGCATGCACGGTGACCTCCCTGACACCTGAAACCTGTCGAAGATCCCGTCTGAAGTGAAGCGGGGACACCAGTTGGTGCAGAACTATATCAGTGAGTCATGCCTCAGGGCTTAGATCAAAGCCGGGCCCTCTGGACCCGGATATTTACTGCGCCATGCCTGTCCCGCTAGGCGGGAGTCAGAGTTAATCGACTCTGCCTGTAACCGTTTCAAGGAGTGATGGAGTAGCCGACTTCGCCACAGTAGCCAATGGCTACGACGGCTGAATTGGAGTAATGGAGTGATGGTCTAGCGTTCGTGAACTCTATGCATGAGCGAATCCCGAAGGCCTCTGTTTAAAGTACCAGAAGAACGGAAACAAGACGTTTTGACAAAGCACGAGACCTTTGATATTCTTTTCATCTTCACCTACTTAGCGCCATTGGGTCAGTGAGGTGAGATGGCTAAAATCACATTTATAAGTGAAAAAAACCGTGAGCGGTATATGAAGATTCTCTCACCTGTGGGGAATTTTCTTGCGCGGGTAGGAGTGCACCCCCATATCCTGACCGTCACGGGGGTTGTGCTGAGCGCTTTGGCCGGCCTTGTTTACTGTAACGGCTCCTTTTTCTGGGCTGCCTGGGTGCTCGTATTGGCGGGGAGTTGCGATGCCCTGGACGGCCAGATCGCCAGGCAAACCGACAAAAAAAGCCAATTTGGCGCATTCATGGACAGTACCCTGGATCGTTACAGCGATATGTTTCCACTGCTGGGT
>JAFDIX010000396.1 GCA_019307805.1 Deltaproteobacteria bacterium
ATGACGGCACCAACGGAACCGATACGGACTTTCCCCTCAATAGCCGTTTCTATTATGCCAAAAAAGCCATTATCGACGTCTCCATTGCGGTGGATCGAAAGGCCAAATTCGGCCTGTTCAGTTTCACCGCCAGCGGACCCTCCCCGGCCCTGCAGTCCTTTCAGTTTGTGACGAGCCAGGAAGACGCCACCACCATCAACGATCTTGACTCGGCCCTGGTCAACAATGTCAACAACCTGGGCACCACCAACTATTCCCCCCTGGCCAAAGGTCTGGCCAGGGTCGGAGGGTTCTATGCCTCACCGGCCTCGGGGGTCCAGGAGTTTGACTGCCAGAAAAATTTCATTGTGCTGCTCTCCTCCGGGCTCTCCTCGGATGACCAGGGGGGGCCGCCCTCCTCCTCTCCGGACGACCCCTTTGAAAGCCTGGGTGATTACGATACCACGGATGCCGAAAACTATCAGGGCATCACCTATGACGAGGACAATGCGGACGGGGCGGCCGGCGAAGGACATATCGAACCGGCCACCTGGGGATATCTCATCATTTCGGGCCTGACCGGCAACAGCCTGGCCGACAACACACCCATCGGGTACATCCCCGCGGATGGAACCAGCACCATAGTGGCCTTTGTTGATGGTGACCCTTCCAATACCCTTCCGGACGGCACGGCTCTTGCCGGAGGAAAAATACTGATCAAGTACAAAAACAAGTTCGGGGTCGGAGAAAAATTCTATTTTCCCCTCAACACCACCATGCTCTATATTGATCCTGTCAGCGGTGCCACGGAACAGGCCACAGTGGACGGGGTCTACCCCAACATCCCCACCAACCACCTCGGCTCCACCCATGCGGACGACGTGGCCTACTTTCTTCAAAAACACGACATCGTGGGCTATCGCACTGGTTTTCAAAACGTCGCCACCTACACCGTGGGGTTCATGGCCGAGGATCTGGCCGACCGTTATCTCATCAACATATCCAACAATGGGAACGGTAGTCTCAATCTCTATGATGAGACCGATGTGGAATACGGGAGATACCACTTTTCGGCCGACAATCCGGCCACCATCGGACCGGCCCTCATGGCCGCGATCAATGACATCCTGGAACGGGCCGCCTCGGGTACGGCCGTCTCCGTACTCGCCACCTCCGGCGAGGGGGAAGGGAACCTGGTCCAGGCCTTTTTCCGACCGGTGATCCCCAGCGGTGCGAGCGAGGTGAAGTGGCTGGGTTATCTACAGTCCCTCTGGGTGGACAGCTACGGAAACCTTCGCGAGGATACGGTGCACGACGCGGCCCTGGACGTGACGGAAGACAACATCGTCAAGTATTTTGTGGATTCCGGCACCGGAGACACCATGGTGCGGCGATACTTTGTGACTGCGGCCACGCCCTACCCGGATACCGGTGCTGCCTCCACAGCCGGCTATGAGGATAAACAACTCCACGAGATGGAGCCTGTTTGGGAGGCGGGAAAGCGTCTCCACACCAGGGCTTCGAGCGACAGAAAGATCTTCACCTTTATCGATACGAACAATGACGGGGCCCCCGACTCCACGGACCTGGTCAACTCCCAGTGGGACAACGCAGGTCAGGTCCTGGGGCTCACTGCCACCAATGCGGCCCTCATAAAGCCCTACCTGGGGGTCAAGGACGATACGGCCTACAGCTGGCTGGCAGGTTCCCTGGCCAATACCCATGACAACCGGGTCGCCAACCTGATCGACTTTACCCGGGGGGCGGCCGTCACCAACTTGAGAAACCGCACCCTTGACGGCAATGTCTGGAAACTTGGGGATATCATCCACTCCACCCCGGTGCTCCTGAACAAGCCCACTGATAAATACCACCTCATCTACAGTGACGAGTCCTATGGAGACTACTATAGCGCAAATCTGGGCAGGGAATCCGTGGTCATCGTGGGGAGCAACAGCGGTTTCCTGCACTGCTTTACCTCCTGGAAATTCAATGCCGCCATCAACGGATTCGAGCAGCCCGGGGCAACCTCGGAGCAGATCGGCGACGAGCTGTGGGCCTACATTCCACAGGCCCTCCTCCCCCATCTCAAATGGCTGGCCCATCCCAGCTATGAGCATATCTATTATGTGGACCTGAAGCCCAAGGTCTTTGATGCCAAAATCAGGGATCGTGACGGGGATAACCAGCTCGACTGGTCCACCCTGGTGCTCGTGGGCTTCAACATGGGCGGACAGCATATCCAGGCCCAGGAGGACTTTGATTATGACCCGGTAACGGCAGACACGGTCAAGGATTTCTGGCCGGCCTTCTCCCTGATCGACATCACCGACCCGAGGAATCCCGTGGTCCTGTGGGAGAAGACCTACACGGGTCTGGGTCTGACGACCTCCTTTCCTGCCGTGCTCAAGGTCAAGGACCGGTGGTTTGCGGTGTTCGGCTCCGGACCCGATGCCGATGCGACGGCGCCCAACCAGTGCTCGGCCACCAGCACGAGGCCGGGATATGTCTATGTCATCGATCTGGCAACGGGCAATGCCTATTCCGATATTTCCACATTCGGCGTGGGCGCCACCAATGGGTGGCTCTTTCAAACCAGTGAACCCAATGCCTTTATGAACTCCCCGGTCACTATCGACAGCACCCTCAACTTCAATGTGGACGGCGTCTACTTTGGCGAGACCTGGTACGACAGCACCGGGAGCGTTGCAGGAGACCCGGACAGCGGGGCCGGTACCATCAACTGGAAGGGAAAACTTTACAAAATCACCATTCCCTCCGTGGATTCCAACGGGGATTACGACGCGAGCAGTCCCGACCACTACTCTGACAACCCCCTGGATGGGAATACCACCAAGGCCTGGTACATGGATCCCTATTTTGATGCCCGCAGACCCATCTCAGGGTCGATAGCCTTGAGCAGGGATGCCTTCGGTAATGTCTGGACCTATTTCGGGACCGGTCGGTACTTCTCAGAAGCCGATGAAAACAATATGGATCAACAGTATCTTCTGGGGGTCAAAGATCCCTTCTTTAACCAGGATCACTCCGGTTATTATCACACCTACCCCGGTGATGCGGATTACCCGGGCACGCCTCTTTTGCTGGACCATGGTGACCTCCTCGATTCTGATGCCTACTCGGTGACCGTTCAAGGGGAAGTGTTTGAGAATGGCCAGTATTTCGGCACGTGGAACGATTTGCTCAATGCCGCCAGGCAGGAAGACGGCTGGTTCAAGAGCCTGTCCCTGACAGGGGAGAGGGTATTGACCAAGTCCAGCATTCTGGGGGGCATTCTCTTTACCCCGTCATTCGTACCCAACGACGATCCCTGCGGGTTTGGTGGTGACAGCTATCTCTACGGTCAATACTTTGAAACCGGCACGGCGTACAAGGCTGTGGTGTTCGACAATGGGACCCAGACCGTAACCACCGACCAGGGCGACAAGACGGCCGTCAGCGTCAGCATAGACCTCGGCATGGGCAAGGCATCAGCCGTTGGTGTGCATGTCGGGGCTGAATTAGGCGCCAAGGGCTTTATCCAGCAGAGTACCGGTATGGTGGCCGTGGAACAGCTCAATCCGGCCTTTAATATCAAGAGCGGTTTGAAAAGCTGGAAGGAGCAGTAGAAAAAAACCAGTTAAAAAGGGGGATATTCCCACGGTGTTTCAGTTTAGCGGTCCCCCTTGAGGAAAGAGTACGATTTTACAACCCATGAAAAATCAGAATGTGTTTACCCAAAAAAGCGTAATAAAAAGGTTTTTTACAGGTGCGGCCCTGATAATTTCCATCACCCTGTTCCAGGGGTCGGGGCACGCAGAGGATGTCATCATCTCGCCCGGTGAGATCGTCTTTGGTGACGTAGCGGTGGGGCAACAGAAGGCTGCAGAACTCGTGATCTCACACACGGCCAACTCCCAGGTCGAGGCAGTAATCAGCCTTACCAGCACATGTCCCGACTTTTCACTCGGTGCCACACCCAATCCCCTCGTTATTCCGTCATCAGCCAATGCACGCATGATGATCACCTACTCCCCCTCAGAACCCGGTTTGTGTTCCGGCACCATACATATCGGGTTTGCCTGGATCACGCCTTT
>JAFDIX010000042.1 GCA_019307805.1 Deltaproteobacteria bacterium
TATTTCCGGATACCTTTGTGGTCGCCTGCACAGGGGGAAAGGTCGTGGGGTATATTATTTTCGATCCCGGCGGCCATGTCATTTCCATGGCGATCAAGGAGGAACACCGAAATAAAGGGTTTGGAAAAACGTTGGTCATCCATGCCCTCGATCAGACAAGGTCAAAGATCTGGCTGGAGGTGAGAACAAAAAATCAGGGTGCCATCATCTTTTACAAAAGCCTGGGTATGAAAACCGTTGGAAAGATTTCGGGCTACTACGGAAATGACGACGCCCTCATTATGGTCAGAGAGAAGAAAGATAAATAGGCACGGGTTGGGGATGATGAAAGGGGAAGGGAGTAGACCAATGCTCAGGGTGATTTCCGGTGCGCACCATTTTGACATGGCCCCGGGGCCCTGTCACATGATTGCAGCACCCGAGGAAGCCCCCCCGTTTAGCGTGGATGGAGTGGTCATGGAGGAGGATACTTTCCTTGTGTTGAGTGCTCCAAAAACAGTGCGACCTGGCCGAGAGCCCCTCATACGTATCATGACCCGTGTGATCGAGACCCGTCCCAGAGAGCCTGGAACAGTTATTGTCAAGGGAAAAAAACCGCTACAGCTTCTGGCCATTGTTCATGATCTCAACCAGGATCCCACATGGAAAGAAACGTGGATATCCGATGCGCTCCGTGGAGTGTTGAAAATAGCAGAGGAACGGAGGCTTCATTCCATCGCCCTTCCCATGCTGGGGACCGTCCACGGTACCTTTGATGGGCAGAAATTTATGCTGCTGCTGGGATCTGCACTGAAGGACATACATCCTGCACAGTTGAAACGCATTTGGATGATCATCCCTTCAGGAACCCGCCTCCAGACCCTTGAGGTACTCAAGAGTGCACTGAATACCCGTTGATGGTTAACATTTTTGGTCCTTCAGAGTTTTGCGTGGGTTAATCTATATGTTGTGGCCAATTTGGCTCCTATATTGTAGCATCGGCTTGTCAAGAATTCTGAAGGAGGCAGCCGATGCGAGACACGGAATTTTATGAAGCGTTGCTTGGACTTAGGGATCCTTGGAGAGTAACCAAGGTTGAGCTTAATTCTTCTGCTGGTCGTGTGGATGTCTGGGTAGAAGACCGTTCGGGCGTAAAATGGAACTGTCTGGAGTGTCAGAAAAAGGCATCTGTATATGATCACAGCGAACAACGAGTATGGCGCCATCTCAATACATGCCAGTATGGGACCTATATTCATGCTCGTCTGCCCCGTATAAAATGTTCCGAGCACGGTGTGAAGCAAGTATCGGCTCCCTGGGCTGAGCCCGGCAGCCGATTCACCTTGCTCTATGAGAACCGGGTGATTGATACCCTGAAGGAATGCGATGTGACGGGAGCCAATCGTCTGACTGGAACGAGTTGGTACGAAGCTTGGAACATCATGGAAAAGGCCGTTGCAAGGGGCCTTAACAGAAAAACTTCTTTGGTTCCTGACTACCTTGGCATAGATGAGAAAGCTTTTGCCAAGAGGCATCGTTATGAGACGCTGGTCTGTGACCTGAGCAGCGGTACGGTTGAATGCGTTCTTGAAGACAGGGGGCAAG
Source organism: Deltaproteobacteria bacterium (assembly GCA_019307805.1). GTDB lineage: Bacteria > Desulfobacterota > DSM-4660 > Desulfatiglandales > HGW-15 > JAFDIX01. The sequence continues at coordinate 1,585 of JAFDIX010000042.1, forward strand.
ATTGCCTTGAAGGCTACTATGGCCAGTTTTCCAAGGATGAGTTGGCCGGCATTAAAGCTATTGCCATGGACATGTGGGATCCCTACATTGCTGCCACGAAAGACCTTGTACCTGATGCGGAGACAAAGATCGTCTTTGACCGATTTCATGTAATCGGTCAAGTGACAAATGCTCTGGATAAGGTGAGACGTCAAGAGCATAAGATGCTGATGGCAAAGGGTCAGGAATGCCTCAAGGGAACGAAGCATCTTTGGCTCATGAACGAGGAAAGGATTCCGGATTGGCGAAAGGGAGAATTTGATGAGATCCGGAAGATGAAATTGAAAACGGGCAGAGCTTGGGCGATCAAAGAATCTTTGAGACATTTTTGGGATTACAGCTACCCTAAAAATGCCGAGAAATACTTTAAGCGTTGGTATTTCTGGGCTACCCACAGTCGATTGAAACCCATGATCAAAGCGGCCAAGACCTTGAAAAGGCATCTCCCCAATATTTTGACTTATTTCAAACACCATATAACCAATGCAGTTACTGAGGGGCTGAACAGCAAGATACAGACCGTCAAACAGATGGCCTGCGGCTTTAGAAACCGAGAACATTACCGCAAGGCAATTCTTTTTCACTGTGGCGGACTTGATCTATATGCCCGTGCTTCGTCACAAACTGGAGCGTCTCTAGATACCACTATATGTGGTATGGCCCACGCAAAACTCTGAAGGACCACATTTTTTTACAATTGCAAAAAATTTATTTTACAACCGGCAGTTACTATTCAATTGGATTGCCATTGACATCTGGGCCACCCTATTCTAAGGAATATATGAATTCTCCTCGAAGATCGGAGGAAAGAGAGAGATGACTGTGAAAATTCGAATGCTTGTTCTGACCGGGTTTCTCATCTATTGGGTTGCCGGCCTTGTGCACCCTTCCTGGGCAACCGAGGAACCGAAGAAGGTCTACACCATCCGGGAAGCGGTTCAGGAAGCCCTAGAGAACAACTGGTCCCTGAAGGCCAAGGAAGAAGACATCGTCAGGTCGACCGAACTCAATAAACGTTCGTTTAAAGATTTTTTCCCTAAATTTTCGACCTCCTACAGCTATACACGGTACAGGGACAAATCAAGGCAAATAGGAAATTTCCATATTCCCCAGAGCCAGAATAACTATGTTTGGACGACCGGCATCAGGCAGCCCCTCTTTACAGGATTTCGTCTCACCAGCCAGTATGAACTGACGAAACTACAGATTGATGTTTCAAAGATCGAAGTTGAACTGGAAAAACTGGATCTCGCCCTCAAGGTGAAGGATGCATACTTTAACATTCTTATACAGGACAAGTCGGTGGAGGTGGCCCAAAAGGATGTGGAGGCCAGGAAATCCCAGGCAGAGGTGGCCCGGAATTTCTATAACGTGGGCATGATCCCCATCAACGAATTGCTCCAGGCGGAGGTGGAAGAGGCCGACGTCCGGCAGATCCTGGTCAAGCTTGAGAATGATGCAAAGCTGGCCAGATCGGCCTTTAACCAGGTCCTGGCAAGGCCCACCAATTCACCGGTCGACGTGGTAGATGTGCAGAACTTTCAGCCGGAAACAGGGAATTTTGAGAAATATCTGGAATTGGCCCTTCATGAACGCCCCGAAATCATGGCCATAGACACCCGTATCCTTCAAAAGGATCAGGAAACAAGGCTGGCAAAAAGCAGCTTTTATCCGGAAATCAGTCTTGTGGTGGATTACACTAAACAAGGGGATACCCCCAATGTCTCGGGAGGCGATTTTCATGACCCAAGCGAAGGAAGGGCCTTTGCAGTACTCAATTGGACTTTCTTTGAATGGGGCAAAGAGGTGCATACGGTACGAGAGATAGAGGCGTCCAAGAGGCAATTAGAAAAGACCAGACAGAACCTGGTTGAAGAGATAGGGCTCCAGGTCAGACAGGTCCTCCTGGAGCTCAAGACCGCGGAAACCAATATTCCCACCACCAAAAAGGCAGTTGAGCAGGGTGAAGAGAACGTGAGGGTGAGCGATGAGCGCTACAAGGCCCAGGTCACGGTCATTACAGAAGTGCTCGACGCCCAAACCCGTCTTAGTCAGGCAAGAGTAAACTATTACAGGTCACTTTATACCCATCATTTGGCAAGCGCACAGCTAATGCGGGTCATAGGCCGCTATTAGTTGAAATGGTGCTTCCCACACAAAGAGAATGATTCAACTCTTCAATGTTTCCAAGAGCTTCGCCTCCAGCGTCGCCCTGCATGAGGTCAACCTCAAGATTCGCAAAGGAGAATTCGTTTTCATTTCAGGGCCAAGCGGCGCTGGGAAGACGACGCTGTTGCGACTCATGTTCGGCGCCCTAAGACCCACCAGCGGACAGATTCTCATCGATCGCATCAATTTGAACCGCGTCAGCAATAATAGGCTCGACCATTTGCGCAGGAGAATGGGATTTGTTTTCCAGGATTTTAAATTGCTCCAGCGGAACACCATTGCCCAGAATGTAGCCATTGCCCTGGAGGTCATGGGAGAACGTGCAGGTGTGATCCGAAAGAAGACCCGGCAAATGCTCCGGGCCGTGGGTCTGGAAAAAAAACAGCATGCATTTCCTCTGCAACTCTCGGGAGGAGAGCAGCAAAGAGTCGCAATAGCCCGGGCCATTATCAACAACCCCATGATCCTCCTCGCAGACGAGCCTACCGGAAATCTCGACCCGGAAATAACCAAAGGAATCATGCTCCTTTTCAGAACCATCAATCTAAGGGGCACGACAGTGGTCATTGCCACCCACAGCAATGAGCTTTTGAGGGACACGGACCAGAGGATTATTCACCTGCAAAGGGGGAAACTCGTCTGATCCAGGCGTCATTATGAAAGTTTTCAGGATCTGGGCATATTATTTCAAGCATGCCTTGGTGAATATTCTCACCAACAGGCTGATTAATGTCATCACCATAGGCACAATAACCATTTCCCTGCTTTTGGTCGGTTCCTTCATGCTCTTCTTCGACAATATCAACAACTGGATGACGGAATGGGGAAAGTCACTGTCCATGTCCATTTATCTCAATGATGGAGTAGACAGGAAGACAAAGAACGCCATTGAAAAGGTACTCAAGAAACTTCCTGGTGCGGAGATCAAAGGTTTTGTTTCCAAGGAGGAGGCTGAAGCGGATCTGAGAAGGGCCCTGGGTGATCAGGCTGGACTCCTGGACGGTCTCAGGAAAAACCCCCTGCCGGCATCAATTGAGATCATTTTCAAGGATGTGCGCCATGACAGTATTGATCCCCGGGAGATTAAGCAGCGCCTTGAAGATCTGGAAGGTGTGGAGGAAGTGCAATATAGCGAGCAGTGGATAGAGAGACTGGAAGGCCTGCTCAACATGTTAAAAATGACGGGACTGGTAACCGGTGCACTTCTTTGTCTGGCCGTTCTGTTTATTATTACCAATACTATCAAGTTGACCATTTATGCCCGGCGGGATGAGATCGAGATTTTCAAGCTCGTGGGTGCAACGGATCGGTTTATAAAAATTCCATTTCTTATCGAGGGGGTAATCCACGGCATTCTCGGAGGTCTGCTCGCCCTGGGTATTCTCTTTTTGATATATGCGCTTATTTCTGTGAACGCTATTCAGGTATTCGGCCTTCCGGTATTGACCATCACTTTTTTGCCCCAGGCGCAAATGCTGCTGATTGTTCTCCTGAGCCTTGCTTTGGGTTTGGCCGGAAGCTTCATTGCCATTGGACGGTTTTTCAGATTTTAATGGTGCTGCTTTCATGATGCCATCACATTTTTTCAGGGTACCAATCACTGCTCAGGGATTCGCTATTCCTGTATTCCTCCTTCTTTGGGTTTGCGCATTCCCTTCCCCGGAATATGGCCATGCCGAGAAGGCCCCCGGTCCCGATACAAAAAAGGACCAGATCAGGAAACTGGAAACAGACCTCTCCAGAGAAAAGGAGAAGTATTTAAAGTTCGGGGAAAAGGAGAAAAGTCTTCTAGATCAACTTTCCGATATCGAGAAGAAGACTGCCGAACAGCGGCATCTTTTGAAGCAAATACGCCGTAAGATAGGGATCAGCAAAAAGGAGTTAAAACAGCTCCAGAACCGGCAGGCAAATCTGGAAGGCAGATTGAAAAAGGTGGAGGGGCGATTGGAGAGGAGACTGGTTGCCTTTTATAAGTACGCCAAGAGGGGCTATGTCCAACTCCTGGCCACCTCCATGGGTATGGACCAGCTCAGAAAGAGGGTGAAATATCTCACGGTGGTCATGGGGGAAGATCAGCGGTTATTTAAGGAAATGATGGGTATGAAGAGTGGCCTGAATCAAGAGATTTCCAAGATACAGGATAAGCTGGAAACCATTGACGGTCTAGAAAAGGCAGAAAAGGAACGGCTTGCATCCATTAAGAAGGAACTGGACAAAAGGGTCATTCTCCTTGTGAAGATTCATAAGGAAAAGGAGTTTTATGAAACTGCAGTGCATGAACTGGAGCTAGCTGCAGCAAACCTCAAAGACACACTTCTGCAGTTGGAAAAAAAACAGCTTCCCAAAAAACTGCCTTCCGGTCTTTCAAAAGCAAAGGGGAAGTTGCCGCTTCCATGCAGAGGAAAAATTATTAGAAACACCAGCCCCCTTGGGCGGGGCAAACAGGGAAGCAGCCGGGGAATATACATAGAGGGTCCTTCGGGAGCGAAGGTCAAGGCCATCTTTCCGGGAAGAGTGGATTATTCGGGATGGCTCAAGGGGTATGGCCAGATTGTCATCATCAATCATGGATCCCGTTTTTTCAGCATTTCCGGACACCTTATGGAAAGAAACAAAACCGAAGGAGATATGGTTGCCAAGGGAACAGTCATTGGCCTCTTAGGCCAGAGTGAATCCCTGGCAGGACCGAGGCTCTATTTTGAACTGAGACGGGGTGGCTCGACCCTAGACCCATTCAAATGGCTAAAAGTTCGTTGACCTTTATTAAAATAGTGGGGTAAAATATTATCTTTGGCCATAAACCGGCTTTGGAATTCCTGGGGGACCTCATCATAGTCACCCACCCATTTTGATTCCTTTCTGATTCCGACCTGTGGCTGCAGCAACCACATTCAAAGAAATGATTGAAGTTAGGAGTAATATTATGGCGTTAAGCAACAGGAAGTATCTCGTAGACATCATTCTCATTTCCCTACTGATGGTTACCGTCCTCTTTTTTCAGGGGAACAGGGGACAGGTGAGTGCCGACACCAAGGACATATACAAAAATATCGAGGTTTTTACAGAAGTTCTTCGACAAATCGAAGAAAACTATGTGGAGCCTCAGGACTCCCAAAAACTTATCTATGGCGCCATCAAGGGAATGGTGCAAAGCCTTGATCCCCATTCGTCCTTTATGACCAAGCAGGAGCACCGGGATTTGATGATAGAGACAAAGGGGAGCTTTTCCGGAGTCGGAATTGAAATAAGCATGCGGGACAATGTGCTCACGGTAGTGGCACCCATAGAGGGTACCCCTGCCTACGAGGCTGGGATAAAATCGGGAGACAAGATCATCAAAATCGGCAAAAAATCCACCCGGGGCATGGGCCTCACGGATGCGGTAAAAAATATCAGAGGGAAAAAAGGAACCAAAGTCAAACTGACTATCGCGCGCAAAGGTGAAGAAAAGCCCATTGAATTTGTCATTACACGCGATGTCATTCCTCTCAAGAGCGTTCGCAGTCTTTTGCTTGCTCCGGATATCGCCTATCTGCGAATTTCCAATTTCCAGAGCAAGACGGCCAGGGATTTGTCTGCCGCCCTGAAGAAGATAGAAAAGGACCATAAACTGAAGGGCTTGATACTTGATCTGAGGAATAATCCCGGCGGATTGTTGTCCCAGGCCATAGAGGTCGCGGACCTGTTTCTCGACTCAGGAATTATCGTCACCACCAAAGGCAGGAATGCATCTCAGGATATGCAGGTCGCGGCTAAGAAAAATGACATTGAGGGAAATTATCCTATAGTGGTCCTGGTAAACGGTGGCAGCGCCAGTGCTTCTGAAATTGTTGCCGGTGCCCTTCAGGACAACAAAAAAGCCCTGCTGCTGGGGACAAAGACATTTGGCAAAGGGTCTGTCCAGACCATACTGCCTTTGTCAGACGGATCCGGATTGCGTTTGACGACGGCAAGATATTATACCCCAAGTGGAAAATCCATTCAGTCGAGCGGTATCACTCCGGATATCGAGGTGGAATATATCCCCCCGAAGAAAGAGGGGGAGAAGAGGAAACCAAAGTTTATCCGGGAAAAGGATCTCAAGGGCCACATGGAGAATGATACCCAGGCAAAGGAGTCGAAAAAACCCGAAGAGAATGAGAAAGACAGTAGAATAAAGAAAATCCTGGAAAAGGACAATCAGGTTGTCCAGGCCATGCAATTGCTCAAGACCTGGAATATTTTTTCACAGATAAAGACCGGGCAATAGGCCGATATAACCAAATGGGAGGGAACGTTTTATTTCCCTTTTCCTTCGGTTTGCAGGATGACCACGAAAAAAAAGAAAAAAGGACCCAGGGCAAGGTCGATCATGGTTCCCTTTCTTGTCATTGCCCTGGTCCTTGGCCTGATCTTCCTCTACCATCGTATTCACAATTCCCGTGAACCGGTCTCCCCCCCTTTCGAAGAGATGCACCTGTCCCATTCCGCTTTCCGTTCTAAAATCGGCGACATTGAGAGTGCTATTTATGAAAGCCTCTACCAGGGGCGGGTTCCGGAGAGCGGTATTTTTTTCTCGGCCGTTGAGCCACGGTTTGAACAGGGGAACCACTGGGACTTTACAGAGATCCTCATCAAGGTAGCAGAAAAAAACGCTCTGGATCAACTCAATGGCCATATCACCCGGGCACTGGATAATCTGAAACCGGGTGTCACACATCAAAGTGAGGAGGTCTCGCCGGGTGAAATACTGTGCCATGTATTCGCCCAGGGTTTTTATACACACAGAATAAAAATGAGCTCCAATGAGGGGTTTCAAAAACGCCCCTCCAAATTGCCCAGGATCTCCATTATTATTGATGACCTGGGGTATGACCTTGAAATTGTCCGGCGGTTCCTGGAGTTGGATTTGCAACTCAGCCTCTCGATCCTTCCCCTGGCCCCCCACACGGATGCCATTGTGAAGGAGGGGCACAAAAAAAACTTTGAATTGATGCTTCATTTGCCCATGGAACCCGAGAATTTTCCTGCACTCAATCCCGGTCCGGGAGCCCTGTTTGCAGACATGAAAGATGACGAGATACGGCGGATTATTGAATCACATCTGAAGCGGGTCACTGGTGCGCGGGGAGTGAACAACCACATGGGGTCTCATTTCACACAAAATCGGAATAAAATGACGGTTGTTTTGGGCGAGTTGAAGAAGAAAAATTTGTTTTATATAGACAGCCGAACCACCAAAGAAACCGTGGCCTTTATCCTTGCAAGAGAGATGGGCGTGCCAACGGCAAACCGGAATGTTTTCCTGGACAACGACCTCTCACCCAAGGCACTGAGGTTCCAGATGCAACGCCTCATGGGTATGGCAAGAACTTCGGGCACGGCCATAGGAATCGGCCATCCCCATGAAAAGACCCTGGAGTTGCTCAAGGCCTATGTGCCCAAGATAAAAAGTGAGTTTCAGGTGGTTCGAGCAGCTGATCTGGCGGGATGATAAATAGCTCTCAGCTTGCTTGATGGTACAGAATCCTCACACATCTTTTTATTCGCCTTCGCCAGAATACCCTGTAGCTTGCTACAGGGATGATGGCGTGGCGAACCGCGCCGAAGCTCTTTAGAGCGAAGGCGGGTTGGCTTCGGCGCAATTCCGCTTTGATACCCCGCAGCTTGCTGCGGGGAGCTTCATTGTAAAACGGTAAAACGGTATTATAAATATTAAGTGTTTGCAAAGGAGGGTTGCATTGAAAGTCCCATTGCTTGATTTGAAAAGGCAGTTCGAAGGCATAAAAGACGAAATCATGGCGGCGACTGAGGAGGTATATCAGTCTCAGCAATTTATTCTCGGACCAAAGGTGGCCGAATTAGAGGACAATGTGGCCACCTATTGTAAAGGTAAATACGCGGTCGGGGTCTCATCAGGAACAGATGCCCTCCTGATTTCCCTGATGGCAGCGGGGGTTGGGATTGGAGATGTGGTGGTCACGACGCCCTACACCTTTTTTGCCACTGTTGGTGCCATTGTGAGGGTCGGGGCCCAACCCCTGTTCGTGGACATTGATTCAAAGACCTACAATATGGACCCTGGGAAACTGGAAGATGCCCTGTCAGCCCTTGGTGAGCAGGAAAGATCCAGGGTAAAGGCCGTTATACCCATCCATCTCTACGGCCAGTGCGCGGATATGGAACCCATATTAAAGATTGCAGAGCACTACGGTTTGGCCGTGGTTGAGGATGCTGCACAGGCCATCGGCGCGGAATACCAGTTCCAGGATGGTAGGGTCAAAAAGGCGGGCGCCATGGGAAGCTATGGGTGTTTTTCCTTCTATCCCACTAAGAATCTGGGCGCTGCGGGTGAGGGAGGGATGGTCGTAACCCAGGATGAGACAACCTATAACCATTTGAAAATACTACGCAACCATGGTGATATAAAGCGTTACGAACACGGTTTTGTTGGGGGAAATTTCAGGCTCCATGCGATTCAGGCCGCGGTTCTCATTATCAAACTCAAATATCTGGATGAATGGACAAACCAAAGAATTGCCAATGCGAATAGTTATAGGAATGCTTTCAAGGAAGCCGGTCTGGACAATATCCTGCTCCCCGTTGAAAAGGAAAAAAGACACGTCTATCACCAGTTTGTCCTGCGGGTCGAAAAGGGGAGGGACCGGCTGAAGGCCTTTCTCAATGAAAATGATATCGGTTGCGAGGTGTATTATCCGGTTCCGCTCCATATGCAGGCATGTTTCCGGCATATGAATTATGCTCCGGAGGATTTTCCCGAGTCAAAAAAAGCGGCCCTTGAGACCCTTGCGTTGCCCATTTATCCGGAACTCGGCAACGAAGAGATATATTATGTTGTTGACAATATTAAAAAATTCATGAAAATAGAGAAAAAAGAAGGTTGAGAAAAAACTTTTAAAAAACTTTAAAAAGTGCTTGACATGAATGCCTCATAAGGTTAACTTACGGGTTCCCTTGCGGAACGAATCATTGTCTTACACCGAAGGGAAATGGCAGTTGTAACGATCATTTGCTCTTTGAAAACTAAATAGTGATATCGCTGTAGGCCCTTTTATAGTTGCATAGTTGTAAAAACGGGTCGCAAGACCCATGAGTTTAATTGGAGAGTTTGATCCTGGCTCAGAATGAACGCTGGCGGCGTGCCTAACACATGCAAGTCGAACGAGAAACTCCGGGCTTGCTCGGAGAAGTAAAGTGGCGCACGGGTGAGTAACGCGTGGGTAACCTGCCCCTGAATCTGGGATAACTTCGCGAAAGCGTTGCTAATACCGGATATTGTCCCTTTTGCTGTGGCTAGAGGGATGAAAGGTGACCTATTCATGAAAGTTGCCGTTTAGGGAGGGGCTCGCGTACCATTAGCTTGTTGGTGGGGTAATGGCCTACCAAGGCTGCGATGGTTAGCTGGTCTGAGAGGATGATCAGCCACACTGGAACTGAAACACGGTCCAGACTCCTACGGGAGGCAGCAGTGAGGAATTTTGCGCAATGGGGGAAACCCTGACGCCAACGCCGTGTGAGTGAAGAAGGCTTTCGGGTCGTAAAGCTCTGTCAAGTGGGAAAAAGGACTTTCGGTCAATAGCCGGAAGGATTGATGGTACCACTAGAGGAAGCACCGGCTAACTCCGTGCCAGCAGCCGCGGTAATACGGAGGGTGCAAGTGTTGTTCGGAATTACTGGGCGTAAAGAGCGTGTAGGCGGTTTGGTAAGTCAGGTGTGAAAGCCCTGGGCTTAACCCAGGAAGTGCATTTGAAACTACCTCACTTGAGTATGGGAGAGGAGAGTGGAATTCCCAGTGTAGAGGTGAAATTCGTAGATATTGGGAGGAACACCCGTGGCGAAGGCGACTCTCTGGACCAATACTGACGCTGAGACG
>JAFDIX010000397.1 GCA_019307805.1 Deltaproteobacteria bacterium
GCGTTGCTTTGATAAATGGGGACGCCGGAGGCAAGGATTTCACGACCGAATTTCCGCTCCAGTTCAGACTCGGTCATGCTCCTGAGAAGGCCGTGGGCCACCATGATTTCAACCTCTTTACCCCGGGATCGGATGCTCTCCAGTATGGGTGGCAGAATCCTATGGGCGGGAGTCAGGCGGGCCCAGTTGTCCACAAGGATGAGGACCTTATCGGCCGACTCCAACCTCTCCGAAAAGGAGGATCCCTCCGCAGGATTGTCCAATGCCTCAAGAACGGCCTGATCCAGGTCCGCAACTTCCCCCGGGAAGTCGACGTCCGTATCCAGGATCAGGTTCCTGTCCTCGATATCAAAGTCCAGGGTTCCTTCGGCTCCGTAGGGTAAATGAATGGTCGCCATTGGTTTCCTTCCTTATGTTTTGGCCCTTTTGCGCGCATCCGGTTGAAAGCGCTCTACCGGGGTCAGCCGCCCGCCAAGGCAAGCAGAAAAGATATTTCATCCCCGTCTTTCAGGGGTGTGGTAAAGGCCTCCGGTCTGTTCAACTGTACCGGTTCCTTGTTGATGAACAGGACCCAGGATGGAATGAACAGGTCCTTATCATCATAGAGATGCTGACGAAAGGCCGGGCCAAAACGTTCAATAAGCTGATTGAGCAGGGTTTCTATAGTCTCCTCCCCCTGCAGGGGAATTTCCAGAAAATCCCTGCCGGCGGTATTGTTCAAAGGTGGTGTCAGTTGAACGCGAAGGGTCATTGTCCCTAGGCCTCCGTTCCCAGTTTCCCCATGGCCGCCAGTTCATCGGCCATATCCTTCAGCCCGAGGTCTTCAAGGCCGTGGCGGGTGGGTAATCCGGTCTTCACATCAAACTTTCTGGCTTCGTAATACTCATCCAGAATCTTTTCAAATTTATCCCTTTCAACCACCGCCCCCGCACTTGGGGGACCCCCCTTAAGGGGCTCTTCGAAAAAGCGCCGGGGAATGATATCATCCTCACGGGTTGCCCCACATCTGGTATTGTAGGCCTTTTCAATGTTCCAGGCCCGCTCCCCGGCCTTTAACATTTCTTCTTCGCTCAAGTTTCTACCTGCACAGGCGTTGTAGAGCCTCGTGGCAATGTGAACCCCTTTTCGGTATAAATAGGGAAATGTGGCTGAGCGGTAGTAGGCGAATTTGCAGATGCCGAGTATGTCGCCAATGGTGACGAAATCCTCACTGAATTTCAACATGCGGCCCTTGCCGATGACCCCTTTCTTGATGTCAGCCGCCTCCTCACTCCCGAACCACTCCTTTGCCTCTTCCGGTTGCATGATTTCTTCGATATAGGGATTGGACCTCAAATGGTCGCTGCCCCGGGTGGAGGTGGCATAGCTCACGGCACGCACAGGCATGCCCCGAGGATCTCCGGCAGTCATTTCGCCGCCTTTGACATGCATGGCAAAGCGATCACTTCCCTGCCCTATATTTTCGGATGCCCGCTTGGTGCCCTCGGCCAGAATCCCTGCAAGCTCTCCTTCTCTCATGGCGATTCGGCGGGTGATTTCCAGAAAGGCGTCCACGTTTCCAAAATCCAGAACAAGGCCGTCCGTATCCTTTTCCTTCAGGATTCCCTTCTCAAAACATTCCATGGCAAAGGCGACGGTGTCGCCCACGCCCTCGATGTCCAAACCGTACTGATTGCAGATGTTTGACCAGGCGATGACCGCATCCGGTTCTTTGATGCCGCAGGTCATGGACCTTGCAATGGTCTCCCACTCCAGTTTGGCCGTTGTCCCCCCGAAGGGACCCGATTGGACCCTGTATTCCCGTCTGCAGCGGACAGGACAGGACACGCATGAGGCCGCCTTTATCTGGTAGTCGCTCCGGAAAATTTCCGGGTCCAGTTTTTCCCAGTCATAGGTGCCGTATCGCCAGTTTTCCGCACCATGGATCCCAAAGTTCACCCGGTGCATCATGAACCGGCATGTGCCGTATTTTGTCGCCGGAGGGCAGTAGGGGTCCACGGCGATAGTATCGAGATAGTCTTTATAGGCGGATTGCAGCCCCTTGATGTCGGCCACTCCCACATCGCCTGTTCCACGTGTTGCAATGGCCTTGAGGTTTTTGCTCCCCATGACGGCACCCATGCCGCATCTGGCATTGGTGCCCTTGTCGGCCCCATTATGGAAGATACCTGCCAGCCGAACACGGTTTTCACAGGCAGGCCCAATGCAGACGGTACAAAGGTCCGGGCGTCCTGTCTCGGCGCGAAGCCGGGTATGGGTCTGGGAAGTCAAGGATCCCCAAAATTGACCGGCATCTCGCAATTCAACATGGCCATCCTCGATAAAAAGGTAGACCGGTTTCTCTGAACGTCCCTCAATGATGAGCACATCGTAACCGGCCCTCTTCAGCTCTCCACCCCATGTGGCCCCCGAATGCCCGTCCCCGTGCATGTTGGTCAAAGGGGACCGGGTGGCCACTGTTGTTCGGCTGGCTGCAGGGGCGCCTGTACCATGGAGGGCCCCGGGGGAGAAAATCAGCCGGTTATCGGGGTCAAATGGCTCCACATCGGGCGGAACTTCGTCATAGAGGATCTTGGATGCTACGCCTCGACCTCCGAGGAACAAGTCAGTATATTCAGATCCAAAATCCTGGGTGCCGATGTTCCCGCTGGTCAGATCGATCCTCAGAATTTTCCCCATGTAACAGTTCTTCACCTTGCTCATGACTCCCTATCCTTTCCTCTCCAGCCCTTTCATTACCGGTTCTTCTCCACCGGGCATATACCGCCTGATCTCGTCATCAAAGGCCAGGATCCCTGCATAGCGCATGCGGTTGTACTCTGACACTTCCATATCATCCAGTCCCTTCAACACGTTGGAGGGGCAGATATCCACGCAGGCAGGCTCCTCTCCACCACACAAATCACACTTGATGGCTTTGTTTGTAATGGGGTCCATGGTGATGATTCCGAAGGGGCATGCACCGACACAGGCCTCGCAGCCCGTGCATTTCTCGTCGTCCACCACCATGATTTTGAGTTTTTCATTCTCCACAATGGCATCAAAGCGACAGGCCTTTTTGCAGGCAGGATCTTCACACTGCTGGCAGGTAACGGGGATGTCCACACCCGTACCCAGCTCAACCACTCGGATTCTGGCTCTGTGAGGATTAAATGTTTCGTTGTGCTGCAAGGAGCACCAAAGTTCACATGAGTGGCATCCACTGCATATTCCCGTTGCCTCCCACGGTCGGTTGGTATATACGATACGCCTTTTTTTTGCCATTATGCATTCTCCGTTTCTTGTTTGGTGAAGACCACATAATACCAAATAAATCAATTTCTTATGATGGTATTTTCATGGTCCGAGGGCAGGATCAATTCGAATACTCCTATTGCCATATCATCAAGATGTCAACACAAAATTCATGATATGTCCGGCGGGCCTTTTCAATGGCAAAACGGGCATCATTTGACACCCTGCCCCGTCTTTTTCTATGATCAATAGGCAAGGTCACATGCAGGGGACAACATCTGCACCCTTTTGGGAAAGACCGGCTCTTTCGTGGGGAACCACATGCATCTTTCAGAAATTTCATTTCAACGATCCTTTCTCCTGTTTGGTCTGGGGGCTTTCATCTATGCCTTGTTCATGTCTTTTTTGCATGTCTTCATCTATGCCGGATTCAGCGCCGCATCTATTGATCAGGCCTTATTAGGACGCATTTTGCCGGCCTTTCCGATTCATTTCCTTTCCTCAATCCCGGCTTCATGGCTCTATAGCAGAAAACACTTTTCCTTTCGGCTTGGGGGGGCACTGCTTTTTTTGATCCTCATTGTTTTCGATGTCGCTGGATTTCATATGGAAGCAGCAACAGGAAAGTTCTTTCAGGTCTCGGATTTTTCCTATATTCGGGAACTGGGTCACATATGGCCCTCCATTCGTGATTCAGGAATGCTCCTGTGGGGCGGTCTGGAAATGTTCACATGCCTTCTGATCATTCTCTGGGTCCAGCATGCCTTCCGGGTCAGGATGGGTAAAGGGGCCTTTGCCGGTCCTTTGTTTGTATGGCCGGTGATTGG
>JAFDIX010000398.1 GCA_019307805.1 Deltaproteobacteria bacterium
CCTTTTCCCATGCATTTCGGGCCGCTTTAAGCCCCCGCTTTTCATTGTCTTCACCGTCTGTCATGAGGAGCATGACCTTGTCTGTTTTTGAGTCGAAATCAAAGCAGGAAATGCCCAGTTCTATGGCCGCGCCCAGATCTGTGCCCCGGACTGGAACGAGATCCGGTTGCAGCGCGCCCATAAACATTTGGAGCGCAGCATAGTCCAGTGTCAAAGGGCACTGGATAAAGGCAGTCCCCGAAAATGCCACCAGCCCCACGCGATCCCCCTGGATGACATCCAGAAATCCCAGGATATCCTGTTTGGCACGTTCAAGTCTATTAGGCTTGATATCTTGCACCAGCATACTGCGCGAAACGTCAACCAGGATCATGATGTCCACGCCTTTCCGGCTGACTTCCTGTAAATGACTGCCCCAGCGTGGTCCTGCCAGGGCAAAGATCATCAGGCCCAGGATGACCAGCAGCAAAACCCCCTTCAAAAACCGCCATTGCTTCTGATCTTTTCCTGTCAGTCGGATTAGAAGTTCGGGGTCAGCAAACCGCTCAGTCGCCTTTTTCTTTTGCCGGCTGCAGATAATTAGGGCCAGGGCAAGCAGCGGCAGAAGCCAGAGGAAATGAAGAATCCATAAGTGGGCAAATGTCATGGGATTACCCTCAAGATTGTTGCGCTCAAAAAGATTTCCAGTCCAAAGAAAATGAGCGCCGGGATAAGAAAATAGGGGTACAGTTCCCTGAAATGGAAAAACTCCTTAATCTCGACCTCGGTCTTTTCTTCCCGGTCTATGATATCGTATATTTCGGATAATCGCTCGCTGTCTGCGGCCCTGAAATATTTTCCATTTCCGATACTTGCGACCCTTTTCAGGGTCTCTTCATCCAGGTCGACACTTTGATAGACAAGGCGTGTACCGAAAAAGGTCTTGACCTTGAAAGCGGCCGGTTTTTTCCCCCCAACACCGATGGAATAGATCTTGACGTCCAGTGCCCGCACCGCCTCGGCTGCCTCATCCGGGGTTATGTCGCCCACATTGTGCCGCCCGTCGGTGAGCATAATAAGAATTCTGGATTTTGCCTTCAGCTCTTTGAGCCTTTTGCCTCCTATTGCGATGGCAGAGCCGATGGCTGTCAGGTTCCCGGCCATACCGATCTCCATTTTGTCCACCAGGCTCAGCAGGAGTCCCTTATCGATGGTCAAAGGTGACTGGGTGAAGGCCTCTTCTCCAAAGACGACCAGGCCGATCCGATCCAGTTCCCTTTTCTTGATAAATTCGCTGACCACCTTTTTGACGGCGGTTAGCCTGGATACAGGCTTGCCATCCAGTTGGTAGTCCATAGCCTCCATGGAGCCGGAGGTGTCCAGGCAGATCATAATATCCACACCAGGGGACTTGATTTCCCGTGAGACATTGACGAATTGGGGACGCGCAGCAGATAGGACCAGCAAGACAAGGGAAACCGTCCTCAGGACCAGAGGAATCCTATTCCATATACTCCTGCCGCTGCCGGCTAATTGGGCAACTTCAAAGGCCATTGAATATGTGATGCTGGCCGGCCTGCTGCGAAGTTTAAAAAGGAGCCAGCCTCCCACCACCGCCAGAAGGACAAAAAGGACCGGATGGGCAAATTGGAATATCATTGTGCCACTCCCTTGAGGCCATCCGTTAAATTACCTGCCTCCGGATCAGGAACGGTTTCCCGAATATATGTCAGGGCCCATCTGACCTCTTGCTCTTTTCTGTCCGGCGTCGGGATTGTATCTGCAAATTTGACAAGGTCTGCCTGTTGCAGCATAGGAAGAAGCATTCGATCCTGTTCCTCACGGATGCAGGCGGCGATCTCTTCCGTGGTGAATTCCGCAGCCGGAAAACCCCTGAGCGCTTCAAGATATCGCCTCAGGATTTCAGAAAAACGAAAATAGAATGCCTTGAAATGGCCTTTTTCAAAAAGCATCCGGGCATTCAGTTCCTCTATCTCCCGCTTTGCCAGGACGTGCGGGGGATCTTCAGGTATTATGACCGATACCTCATCGGGACGGCCTTTCTTATACCACCACATCAGCGCGAGCACTGTAATAATTGAGGCACCAAATAGGCCGGCTGCCAGATAGAGGTAAGTCAAAATCAGGTTTCTTGTGGGAATAATGCCCTGGATGGGCTTCAGTTGGGCCTCTTCGGCGTCTTCCCCAAGGCTGGACAGGATTGTCAGAGAGATCGGGTCAGTCGCGAGGGTCCGGGTATTCCCCTCTTTTTCCAAATAGCTCAGGGAGATGGGCCCTGTTTTCCAGGAATCCAATTTGTCGATCAATACCCTGATCCTGATTTTGTCAGGCTCAACTTGGAAATCCATCACGGACATATCTTCGAGGCCTTTGATTTCCGGGTCTGCCGGCAGGCTCGCACCTTCCGGAAGACGATAGCCAATGCTGAGCACAACAATGCTCCCCACCCTAACTGTATTCCGGTCGATGGATGCGGTCAGGCCCGGCTTGGGGTTCATGGCATCATCCTGGGACCACAACAGAGACGGCCAGATAAGGATAGATAGGATAAAGAGAGTCAGAGGGCGCATCATCGTTTACTTCTTTTCTCAAAAAGGCTTGTCAGCGGTTTTATCACCGGTCCGTCCGTCCAGAGTTCCACCAGGTCAACCCCTGCTTTTCTGAGGAGATCAGAGAGGTAGGATGTCTGCTCCTTCCGGTAATTGCTCCACCGTCCCCTCAGGCTTTTGTTTCGCGTGTTAATCAAGACCACCTGCCCTGTCTCCGGATCTTGAAGGGTGGCCAGGCCCACATCGGGAAGCTGATCTTCTGCCGGGTCGGAGACCCGAATGACAACCAGATCGTGTTTCTTCGCAGTCAATCTCATGGACTTCTCAAAACCGGTGTCCACGCAGTCCGAGATCAGGAAAACGATGGCGTGCCGCTTTACGACCCGGTTTAAATAGTTAAGAACCGTGTCCAGGTTGGTGGACAGGTCCTGCGGCTGGTAAGTGAATATCTCCTTGATAAGCCGCCACACATGGGATGCCCCTTTTTTGGGGGGGATGTACTTTTCCACCTGGGAGCTGAACAGGATGGCCCCCACTTTATCATTGGTTCTTATGGCCAGGAAGGCCAGCATACCTGCCACCTCGGCCAGGAGTTCCCTTTTGAATTTGACTTTCGTTCCGAACAGGTGAGAGCCGGAGAGGTCTAACAGGAGCATGACTGTCAGTTCTCGTTCCTCGTTGAAAACTTTCACAAAGGGGCGGCCAAAACGGGCGGACACGTTCCAGTCGATGGTCCGGACATCGTCGCCGATCTGGTATTCCCGGACCTCGGAGAATTCGATTCCCTGTCCTTTAAAGGCACTTTCGTACTGGCCCGCAAACAGGTCATTTGCCTGGCGCCTGGTACTGAAATGAAACTTTTGAATCTTTTTGAGTACCTCCTCAGGGATCATTTCAGGGGACCTCGATCCGTTCCAGCAGCACCTTTATGAGGTCATCAGTGCTCTTTTCTTCGGCCTCGGCCTCATAGCTCAAAAGAATCCGGTGCCGGAGGACATCAGGGGCCATGGATTTTACATCCTGGGGCGTCACATAACCACGGCCGTTTAAAAATGCATGGGCACGTGAGGCCAGACCGAGCCATATGGAGGCCCTGGGTGAAGCCCCGTAGGCGATCATGGGTGCAATGTCCTCCAGTCCGAAGGCTTCGGGATTCCGGGAAGCGGTGGCAATTCTCACAATATAGTCCACGATTTTCTCTTCCATGTGAATGGACTGGATGGTCTGTTTGGCCGATTTAATCTGGGAGACCTCTACCACTGCATGCACGTTTTCAGCGGCCTCCCTGTAAACCCGATCCATAATCTCCTTTTCCTCATCAGGAGAGGGATAATCCACCTTGATCTTCAACATAAAACGGTCTATCTGGGCCTCGGGAAGGGGATAGGTGCCCTCTTGCTCGATCGGATTCTGGGTGGCAAATACCAGGAAAGGCCATTCAAGAGGAAAAGTCGTCTCACTTATGGTCACCTGCCGTTCCTGCATGGCCTCCAGGAGGGCGCTCTGGACC
>JAFDIX010000399.1 GCA_019307805.1 Deltaproteobacteria bacterium
AGAGAGTTGGTGAACTTAGAACGACTTTCCGGTGACCCCTTTAAAGACCCTTCTTCATGCAAATTGAGATACCTCGTGCGTATTCATTTTTAGGAGATCAAGATGATCAGATCCATTACAAGACAAAAGCCGGAGGAGGAGATAGACCAACTCCTCGAAGGGTTGGGACGGGTGTTTATTGTTGGGTGCGGCACCTGCGTCACACTCACAAACACGGGTGGCACCCCTGAAGTGGCGGATATGGGCGAAGAACTTGCAGAAAAGGGAAAGCTCAGTACCGGAAAAACCGTGCTGCCTGTGGCCTGCGATCATCTGACGGGAGAGGCTTTGAAGGAATTTGGCCAACAAATTTCCCAAGCAGATGTGCTTCTGATCATGACCTGTGCATTCGGGGTTCAAACCATAGCCCGGCAACTCAAAAAGATGGTAGTCCCGGCCCTGGATACTCTGTTTATAGGCAAGGAGACCTCTGTGGGTGAGTTCAACGAAATATGCACCCAATGCGGTGCCTGCATCATCGGCGAAACCGGCGGCATTTGTCCGGTCACTTCCTGTCACAAGGGGCTGGTCAACGGACCTTGCGGTGGAACCAACGATGGAAAGTGCGAGATTGATGCCAACAAGGACTGCGTGTGGACTCTGATCTATAATCGCTTGAAGGAATTAGATTGTCTGGACACCATGAGAAAATATCAAAAACCTAGAAATCATCATGGTGGAGAGCCGACACCGGGGAAATGGAAATTGAATTAAGAAAATCACAAATTGCAAGATACATTCTCCTTTGCGAAAGGAGCTAGACATATGGTTTCCGCATTTAAAGACGCTTTGGAATCAGGCAAATTCGTGGTCACGTCTGAGGTGGCGCCACCCAAAGGAACGAATCTAGAGAAGATGAAACACCACATTGAACTCCTGAATGGTAAGGTGGATGCCATGAACATTACGGATCACCAGAGCTCAGTGATGCGATTTCCCTCCCTTGGCGGTGCTCTTATGGTAAAAGAGATGGGTGGTGAACCGATCTTGCAGATGACCTGTAGAGACAGGAACCGAATGGCACTGCAGGCAGATCTCTTGTTTGCTGCGAGCAGGGGCATCAGCAATGTTCTTTGTCTTACGGGCGACTCCATTCTTTTAGGGGATCACAAGGAAGGAAAAGGGGTCTTTGATTTGGATTCCAGCCAGTTGCTGGATACCATTCGAATGCTTGAGAAAGGGAAAGATTTAGGGGGAAACGAACTGGACGGCGGAGTGTCCTTTTGCGCAGGAGCGATCGTCACACCCGAGGCTAATCCCATCGAACCGCAGTCGATCAAATTTGAAAAGAAGATCGATGCGGGTGCAGAATTCATCCAGACTCAAGCGGTCTATGATTTGGACAATTTTAGTAAATTCATGGATTATGCCAGGCAGTTTCCGGTGAAGATTCTCGCAGGCATCATCCTTCTTACATCCGCGCCCATGGCCAGATTCATGAACAAAAACGTGGCGGGTGTCATGGTTCCAATGGACCTCATTGATGAGATGGATGCTGCGCCCAAGGGAAGGAAGATAGAAAAGGGTGTGGAGATTGCGGGGCGGATGATCAAGAGAATACACGATGAGAATATGTGCGATGGCGTTCACATTATGGCCATCGGAAAAGAAGACCTGGTCCCGGATATCATGTCCGCAGCAGGTCTGCTATGATACCTCTCGAAACATCGAGTAAAGTAAAAGGGTCTGCTCTTGACCCATCTTCAATTCGATTATGACTTATTGACCCACCTAAGGATACCGGACAGCTTGCCAATAAACCGGAAAAGGGATTTCTAAAGGGGCAGTGTCAGGGAGTATCCATAGTTTCCCCGCCTGACAAGCAGAGTCAATGAAGACAAATGATGGTATTGGCTTACTGCCTCCTTAAAGGCATCGAGGTTTTTAACAGGCATATTATTGACCTTCTTGAGAACCATCACGCCATTATTGATCCCGTATTTCCGTTTCACCTTTTCACTCACTTTACCGACCTGTAATCCCAGACGGCGGTCCACAAATCCCAGGGCCGATTCCACCGGGAAAGTGGTTGGTTGCAACCCAACATGGCGCTCCCTGCCTTTGCGGAAAAGCCCCACCTTGAGGCGGTCTCCGGGAGTAAACTCTGCAAGAATATTCCGAAAGTCCTGAATGGAAAAAACAGGCATTTTTTCGATAGTCAGAAGGACATCCCCCCGCTTTAAACCCGCGTGAAAAGCGGGGCCTTCTTGAACGACCTCCCTGATGAGAACACCCCTTCCCTCTTTCCTGGGAAGACCGAAATGGTCTCTCAGCTCAGCCGTGAGTTCCTGGAGTTCAAGTCCCAGCCAGGGAAACCGGACTTCCCCTGCCCTGAGCAGTTCCTTGACAATGCGCTTTGCCTTGTTGATGGGAATGGCAAAGCCTATTCCCTGAGCCTTCTGATAGATGGCCGTATTGATTCCTATCAATTCTCCTTCTATGGTGAGAAGAGGCCCGCCACTATTCCCAGGGTTGATGGAGGCATCCGTTTGAATGAAATTCCGGTAGACACGCTCCCCGGAGCGGACGGAACGCCTGAGTGCGCTCACCACGCCCGTGGTGACCGTGTGGGAAAGGCCGAAGGGATTTCCTATTGCGATCACCGTTTCGCCGATCATCATGTTATCTGAGTTTCCCATGGCCAGTTCAGGCAATTCTGTGTCCAGATCGATCCTGAGCACTGCCAGGTCAGAACGCGGATCTGCCCCCAGTATTCTGGCCTTGTATTCTATTTGCTCCGTAGTAATGACCTTTATTTCCGTTGCCTTGGCAACCACATGGTAATTGGTGACAATATATCCCTTTTTGCCATCAATGATCACCCCGGAACCCAGACTGGTGTGCTGATATTCCCTGGAAAAGAACTCAGGGAAAAAGTCCTTGAAAAAATCATTTCCTGAAAATGGAAATCTGGGACTTGCCCTTTCATGCACAATGGCACTGATATTCACCACAGCAGGGCTCGCCTTTTCTATGGCAATAACCACTTCACTACGGCGTTCGTGGCCCCAACCCTCATCCACGGGGCACAGTACTGCGGCCACCAAAATACCTATAAAAACAGCAAGGGTGTTACTCGTCTTTTTTATACAATCAATGCGCATGTCCGAGAAAACCATTAATTATCCTTTTCAATTCCTCTGTCTTCCCCCGGTAAAAGTGGTCTGCCCCATCTATGGGGTGAAACCCCGCTTCCGGGTTCCAACGGGGCAGCGATTCTTCGATGGCCTGGCAACCGGCGATCTCATCCTGCATCCCGACAATCACCAGTTGAATTTTTTTATTGTATCCCAAAAAGGCAAAGTCCATGAAGTTGGTTGGGGGGGAAACCATGATGAGGCGATCAGCCAATTCCAGTTTTTCCAGTCCGAGGGCGCACACCCAGGCCCCGAAAGAGTATCCGGTCAGATCAATATGTTTCAGCCCCAGCCTGCTGAGATAGCCCAGCGCCGCACCCACATCCTCCTGTTCGCCCTTTCCTTCGTCAAATGTGCCCTCACTGGCGCCCACTCCCCTGAAATTGAATCGCAGGGTGCTGTAGTTATTCGCCTGGTACGCCTCTGCAAGAGACTGAACCACGTTATTGGACATATCCCCGCCATAAAGCGGGTGGGGGTGACAAAGAACAACGCCCCGCTCCCCAGGCGCATTGTGCAGAAGCCCTTCTAAATTCAAATCACCGGAATGAAACGAAATTTTCTCTTCAGCCATTTGCTGTTCAACCGCCCCTCTTACCTCAGCCAGGGATTCGACATTTTTTCGATCCCGATGGTAGAGGAAGGTTTGGGCCCATAATGGTGGCCCGGCCAGACGATTGTCTCCCCGGGTAATGTGAGGAGTCTCTCCTTGATGGATTTCATAAACTGTTCCATGGAAGCACCGGGCAAATCAGTCCGGCCAATACCTTCCACAAAGAGAGTGTCTCCTGTGAAAAGGTTCCCGTCACCGAGAAGGCAAATCCCGCCGGGGCTGTGCCCAGGAGTATGAATGACCTTGAGACTGACTTCCCCCACAGGGATATCCTCTCCGTCATTCAAGAGCCTGTCCGGCATTGGTGAAGGTTCAAATCCCCACTGGCGGGTCATATCCTGGGCGTGTCCTGAACTGAGCATGGGTGCATCCAGTTCGTGCATAAGAATTTCTGCTCCGGTGAGTGCCTTCACTTTGGCATTTCCGCAGGTATGGTCCGGGTGTCCATGAGTGTTTATAATGGTTTCCAGATCCAGACCCTTCTCCTTAGCACGATCCACAATGCGTTCCTCGTCGCCGGCCGGATCTATGACCAATGCCTTGCCCGTTTCAGGGCAGGATATGAGGTAACAAAATACTGCCATAAACCCTACTTGTATCTGTTCAATATCCATAATGTCTCCTAATGTTGTGTCCCACATGAAATTTACATAACTCGAACTTGACTTTATCGTTATTGCTTCTTGAAAGTGGGATTTCAAATTTCAAATGACAAAACTCAAATCTCAAGAAGCGGGAAACCTTGCAAAAAGTGAAACCATTTGGTTTTTGAGATCATCGGGTATGGTGGAAAGCTTGTCCTTTGCGATCGAAACAAACTCACCACTTCCCTTTACCAGGAGACGGTTCTCCCGGTCTCTGATTTCCGCACTGCCCATGAACCTTGGAGGTTTTGAAACATCAACGATTTTCCCCATGACTTTCAGAGGGGTTCCCACCAGGACGGGTTTCACGTATTTTATATTCATATGGCGGGTCACAAGGAATACCTTCTGTGAATACATAATGGTCCATGACATGATTTCATCCAGAAGCGTGGAGATAATACCTCCGTGCACGACCCCGTCCCATCCTTCATGGTGTTTACCTAAAGTGATCTCTGTGCACACCTTGTCACCCAGGCTGTAGAATTCGAGATTCAATCCAATGGGATTGGCAGTACCACAGGCAAAACAGCCATGCCCCTCCAGCTTGGGAATAAGCACTTTCTCTTCTTTCATGCACTCTGTCTCCAAAACCACTCTAGCCGCCAACACCTTCTCTTTTCAGAATGTCATAATAGCTCATTACCCTTTCCACAAAACGGACCGGCTGTTTGCACCTGCAGTATCCATGTTTGGCTTTAGTGAAATATTTCTCATTCTGAAGGAGAGGGAGTGTCTGTTCCAGGGCAGTCCAGCTGTTGGGATCCATCTTTTTTCTTCTCGCTATCTTTTGGGCATCCAGCACATGACCCCGTCCCACATTGTAACTGGCAAGTGAGAGCAAAAGCCTGTCAGGATCTTTGGCCTTTTTAAACCTGCTGTAGAGTTTCCGGAGATATTTGGTGCCTCCCATGACACTTTGATCAGGGTCCATCCTATCCCGTACTCCAACCTCTTCCGCCGTCGCTTCGGTAATTTGCATAAGCCCTTCCGCCCCCATGGTACTGACAGCCCTGGGATCAAAATGGGACTCCTGGTAGGCCACTGCGGCAATAAGACGCCAGTCAAACCCGTATTTCTTAGCCGCTTTTTTAAAAAGCGGTTTATAGGTGTCGAGCCTTGTATCGATCCTTCGGTGGTATTTCTTCAAGTCCAGGTAATCGAAGACCTCAACATTTCCATAGTATTTATCATAGAGCCTGTCGAATGTCCCATTCGCCTTTATCTCCTTGAAAAAGGCGTTCACCTTTTCAAGAAGTTCCTTTTCCCCTTTTTTAACCACCCAACCAAGGGATTGGGGCTCTTCAATGGCGAAGCCAATCTTCACTTCCGGGTGGTAGCGACGATTCAGGAGTGCAATATTAGAATCAGCAATGGTCACTTCAATCTCTTT
>JAFDIX010000400.1 GCA_019307805.1 Deltaproteobacteria bacterium
TGTTGTCTCTGATTGGTCTTGCGAAGGCGCTGCGCCTCCATACTGGCGAATCCATCCATCAATACATACCCGATGCGGGGGTGGGCATCCATTACTTTTCGAAGAGGCCCGTGCTCCAAAACCAGGACCCTTGAATTTTTATTGAGCACGACATCTGCGGTGGCCGGAACATCGATCAGAAACTCTATCTCCCCAACCAGGGACTTTATCGGAAGAACCACTATCAGTTCGCCCCCGATCCTGATCTGGACCTCGCTGTCGAGTGCCACGAACATCTTTCCGATGCGTTTTCCCTGGGTAATAATGTGTTCTCCCTTCTGCCCCTGTCGCAGCTCCGCTATTTCGGCCACTTTGCGCAATTGGCTGTCATCGAGCCTGGCAAACAGGGGAACCTGCCGCAGCGCAAGCACTTCGGAATTATGGGAAGGTGTATTGTCAGCCAGAACGGCAACTGAAAAAACCAAAAAGAACACCAGGGTCGGGATGCAAAACAGTCCACTTTTTCTCAATGGCATAATCCATTTTCCTCCAAATGCGATATTCAAGACTTCAATCCGTATTGTACTCTTTCACGGCGTCTTTGATTTTTTTTCCATCCATAAATGGCTTTATTGCCGGCCATTGGTTGATGGCGTTGTCATAGTGAAACCCCAGACCCACTACCAGGCCCCCTGTTGCGCCTATCAGCGAGAACATCCAGACGGGCCAGTGGGGATCCCTCGCCTCAAAAAGGGAGGCAATCACCAGAAGCATTCCAAGCCAGAAGAAGACCATTCGAATGCGGCGCAGTTTGGTGAGCTCGGCTTCCTCGTCCTCCATGAGTTGGGACAAGGAGAGGATGATCTTCCGGTGTAGTTTGCTTATCCGATCCATCAAGAAAAGACCTCATTTCATCATGACTATCTATTTTGAGTAATAATAAATATCCGGGTCCTCTCAGACTGTGTCGCAATTGGCAGAACTGCGCTTATAGGTGCTTTCGTCATTCCGGGCTTGACCCGTGGTTCGACAGGCTCACCACCCTGAGCGAAGTCGAAGGGGAATCCAGCGGTATTCCTTAGGCTTGCGATCGATCTCGGGATAGGCCTCGACGACATCCGAACAGAGGACCAGGAGGCGGCTGAGGGTTGCCTTATCGTATGGAGGCAGGCCCCGGAAACCATCGAGCAGTGAGTTCGCGCGAATTTCCTCCATCATTTTGCGCGCCGAGAGGAGTGAGATGGGCAGAACTCTGAAAGATACGTCCTTGAGGACCTCTACCATGACACCGCCCAGGCCGAACATGATGATGGGTCCGAACTGGTCGTCTATCTTGGTCCCGATAATAACCTCGAGGCCGTCGGTCGACATAGGGGAGACCATGACGCCCCGGATATCCGCCCCGGGGTGATACTTCAGGGCCTTTGTCTTGATCTCGTTGAAGGCCTTTCGGACCTCTCCGGCCTTCGAGAGGTGAAGGCGCACACCGCCGGCTTCGCTCTTGTGGAGAATGTCCGGCGAGACAATCTTCATGGCCACTGCTCCGCCCAGTTTCTCGAAGGCCTCAATCGCCTCGTCCGCAGTTGTAGCAACCGCCTCCTTCCCCATAGGTGCCCCGTGCAATCTCAAGAGGGCCTTTGCCTCGGGTTCCAGCAGGACCCTGCGCCCTTCTTCCATGGCCTTTTCTATAATCCTGCGCCCTTCGGGCTTTTCTTTGGCTCTCCAGTTGAAAACGAAATTGACCTTGGCGTGATACTCTTTGAGGTACTGCCCCCTTTCCGCCAGGGCACCTATGCAGTTGCAGGCCGTGTCCAGGGAATCGTATACGGGAATTTGATAATATCTCAAAAGGTCAAGCGAATGGGGCTTTGCCGAACTGTAGAGACTGTGCACTACGATCGGTTTGTCGTGTTTGCGAACCATTTTGCCCATCTGATGGGCGGCGTCCTCTTCTTTCAAGGTAAGGCTTTCGGCAAAGCGAATTCCGTAGCCCCCGAAAAGCCCCACCATCAACAGCCCCCCCACATTGGCGTCCTTGAGAATGATTCTGGCGCATTCAGCAAAAAGGGAGGGATCGGAATCGGTTCCCCCGGCTACGTCCACGGGGTTTCGCACGGCAGCCGTGAAGGGCAGGATTTCCTTCAGTTTTTTCTGTGTAACGGCACGCAGCTCAGGAATCTCCACTTCAAGGTCGGAGAGGATGTCGGCCGCGATGGTGGCGTGCCCGCCTCCGTCAGCCAGGATGGCCACCCGGTTGTTCTTGACGGGGGGTAAATTTGAAAGGGCCTCCGCCACCGGGAAAAGCATGTCGGATTTTTCGACTACGGTGATGCCCGCTCTTTTATAGGCCGTACGCGCCACCTCGGACATTCCTGCCAGTGCACCTGTGTGAGATCCCGCCGTGCGCTGGCCTGTGGACGAACGCCCGCTCTTGAGGAGAACGATGGGCTTTTGAAGGGTCGTCTTATAGGCCTCCTGGAGAAAATGACGACCCTCCCTCATGCCTTCCACATACATGAGTACGGCGTTTGTATCGGGATCGTTTTTAAAGAATTCAAGATATTCATGAAAACGGATGTCCGATTCATTTCCCACCCCCACGTAGTATGAAAAGCCTTTCCGGCTCTTGAGCGTGGCTTCCGTAATAATCGTGAGGGCCATGTTCCCGCTCTGGGAAATCAGGGCGATATCCCCCTTGGGGGTGCCGTGGAGGCCCACCAGGTTCAGGTGGGTCTTGAGGTTCATCATGCCGGAAGTGTTGGGGCCGATGATGCGGACATTGTGTCGAAGCGCGGTCTTGATGAGATCCTCTTCGAGTTTGGTTCCTTCGGCCCCCAGTTCCCGAAAGCCTCCCGCAATGATCACGGCCCCTGCGACGCCCTTCAGGCCGCAGTCCTCCAGCACCGCCGGAATGGTTTTTGCGGGCGTGGTGATAAGGGCCAGATCAACCGGGTCCTCTATATCGGAAACCTTCGGGTAGCAGCGAAAGCCCAGAACGCTTTTCTCTTTGGGGTTTACGGGGTAGATCTTTCCTTCGTACTTTTCATCCAGAAGCGTCCTGATTGCCTGAAACCCGCGTTTGGTCTCAACCCTGCTAGCGCCCACTATGGCAACCGACTCGGCATTGAAGATTCTGTCAAGTGACATGAATGCTCCTTCCCCTCCCCTATGAGGATCTGTTACTCGCTTTCGCGTATTATGTCCGCTTGCGTTCTTCAAACCGGGTCAGGGAGTCCCGGCGCTCCTTGGTGGATACGCAGGCAAGGCACGCCTCGACCTCGTAATCCATGAGGGCCTCCAGGCTCACTTCACCGGACATCTGTAGTCCTTTCTTGATCATCTTGATCGAAAAGGAGGAATTTCGAGCGATCTCGGCAGCCATTTCACGGGCCGCGGTCATGAGCTCTGAGGCCGGCACCGCCCGGTTGACGAGCCCGATTCTTTCTGCCTCAATACCGTCGATATTCCAGGCCGTAAAGAGCATTTCCCTTGCCTTTCCCGGCCCTATCAGGTCCTGGATCAGGCGCATGGCGCCTCCCGTGACCGAGGAAGACACCCGGGCCTCCGGTGACCCGATCTGTGCATCTTCCGCTGCGATCCGGATATCGCAGGCCAGGGCCAGTTCATATCCGGACCCCAGTGCATAGCCGTTGATAGCGGCTATGGTGGGCTTTTCGAAACGGATGATTTTGCGCGATGCCTCCTGAAGCGCTTCGAGATAATCCCGATAGTCCTCCAGACTGCGGTTTTTTGATTCCTTGAGGTCGGCACCGGAGGAAAAAGCACGGCCTTCCCCCGTGATGATGAGCACCTTGACTTCATGATCATTCCGGGCATCTTCCAGGGCTTCCTGAAAATCAAGCCAGAGCTGCTTGTTCATGGCATTCAGGACCCCTGGGCGGTTGAGTTTTATCATCGCGAGGCCATCCTTCTTTTTCTCGTACAGGATGCATTCATATTCCATAGGCTTCTCCTTAAGATTCATGGGGTCTGCTCCTGACTCATCTTGGGGAATTGGGCCATTATTCTTATGCAATTCTTTTAAAAGCTCTGTGAAACATAACTTAATCGAGATAAAAATTCTATTACTCTATTTCAGTTGCGACTTTATATACGTCTCCTGATGCCTCCTTCTTTCCATCTTCATAGGGTACTGCAATGCGCCGGTACAGTTCTAACTTGGCGCATTCGAGAACGCCAATGACCTCATTGATGTTGGCGTACCTGAGACTACCCTTTTGGATCAGATATTCATCCACACAGCGTGTAATCACGTAATTCAATTCACCGGCGTTTTGCGGGGCGGCACCCCCATCCAGGCGAACTCGGGCTTCTTTATCTACGTATGGCATTCGAATCCTCCCATGTTTTCATATTGTTGGGGGCACATCTTGTTTTGTGAATTGCGTGTCAACGCTCAACCCAAATTCATCATAATTCACAATTCATGATGTGACCCCTTTTCCCCCGGACGCGGAATCTGCCAGAGAAAAGATGAAATATTTCCTGCCTGTACTCCGGATGTTATCAGTATGGTTATTACGATCTTTTTCATGCAGGCTGACCCTGTTGTCCATTTTTAAGTAATAGGGCGGAATTTGGGGAGACTGGTATTTTCTTCGATGTCTTCCCATCTTACTTCAACGGGCATGTCGCATTGCACCTCTTCCGGTCGGCACCCGATGATGTTCGTCAGCATGCGGGGCCCTTCATCCAGCTCAATGAGTGCGACCGCATAGGGCACATCTTTCTCAAAGCCCGGGTGGTAGGCCCTGTGATATATGACATAGGAATATATCTTCCCCCGGCCCTTTGCGATTAACCAAGTGGTCTCTTGAGAATGGCAGGTCGGGCAGAGAAAAGAGGCCGGCCAGCGGACATGCCCGCACTCGGCG
>JAFDIX010000401.1 GCA_019307805.1 Deltaproteobacteria bacterium
TTCTTGACGCTCTCCACAATATCAGGGGGCGCTTTTTCCATGAACTGACGGTTGGAAAGTTTTCTGCTGGAAACCGCCATATCCTTCTCAATGGAGGCGATCTGCTTTTTCAAACGCTTCTTTTCCTCTTCAAAATCCAGAAGCCCCGTGAGAAGCACATGCACCTGGATCTGACCATGCACTGCTGTTGCGGAAGCCTCCGGTTTGGATATTTTGGCGTCTATTTTCAGGGAATCCACCTTGGCGAGATTCCGAATCTGATCCAGATTCTCCTGAACCACTGATGCTTCATTTGCATCCGGGACCTCCATGACAACACTCACCTGCTTGGATGGCGGGATATTCATCTCCCCGCGGATATTTCGAATCCCTGTAATAATACCCATGAGCAGGTCCATTTCCATCAATGCGGTTTTATCCGAAGGAAATTCCGAAGCTTCCGGAAAGGAGGCATTCATGATGCTCCCATCAGTCTCCGGCAGTCTCTGCCATATCTCTTCGGTCACAAAGGGCATGAAGGGATGGGCAAGCTTGAGCACCGCCGTTAATACTTCCTCCATGATATGCAGGGTAGATTTTTTGAGATCCCCATCCTCGCTGTACAGCCCCTGTTTGGCCATTTCCAGATACCAGTCACAGAATTCGTGCCATACAAACTGATAACAGAGACTTGCCCCTTCATTGAAACGGTAGTCATCCAGGGCATTGGCGATGTCTTTGCTCACCTGGCCGAGCCGTGTCAAAATCCATCTCTCCGGAAGCCTGTGGGTAATTTTATCCGGTGCCTCCTGATGATCCCCGGCCAGATTCATGAGAACAAGCCTTGCCGAATTCCAGATTTTATTTACGAAATTCCGGTACCCGGCTATCCTCTCTTCAGAAAGTCGGATATCTCTGCCCTGGGCAGCCAGTGCAGCCAGTGTGAAACGGAATGCGTCCGTGCCGAACTGATCGATGACTTCCAGAGGGTCTATGACATTTCCCACCGTCTTGCTCATCTTTTTCCCTTTGGCATCACGCACCAGTGCATGGATGTAGACCTCCTTGAAAGGAACATCACCCATGAAGTGCAAGCCCATCATCATCATGCGTGCAACCCAGAAAAAGAGAATATCAAAAGCGGTTACAAGTACGGATGTGGGATAGTACCTTTCAAGCGTATCCGTCTGATCCGGCCATCCCAGGGTAGAAAAGGGCCAGAGTGCCGAACTAAACCACGTATCCAGCACATCCGTTTCCTGTTGCAGATCACTGCTGTTGCAGGATCGGCAGTTACTCGGATCTTCTCGAGATACGGTGATTTCACCGCACTCCTGGCAATACCAGGCCGGGATACGATGCCCCCACCAGATCTGCCTGGAGATGCACCAGTCTTTGATATTTTCCATCCATTCGTAGTAGACATTTTCCCAGTTGGAGGGCACGATCCTTGTCTTCCCGCTTTTCACAGCCTCGATGGATTTCTCTGCGAGGGGCCCCACCTTGACAAACCATTGCTTGGATACGAGTGGCTCGATCATGGTCCTGCAGCGGTAACAGTGTCCCACCGCATGACGATAGGGTTCGATCTTTTCGAGCAGTCCCGCCTTCTCCAGGTCATCCAGGATGCGTTCCCGGCATTCAAACCGATCCAGACCTTCATAGGGCCCGGCCAGCGCATTCATGGTGCCGTCCTCTTCAATGACCTTGATGGTTTCGAGCTGGTGGGCAAGTCCGATCTCAAAGTCATTGGGATCATGGGCGGGGGTAATTTTCAGGGCCCCTGTGCCAAACTCCATATCCACATACTGGTCAAAGATGATGGGGATGGATTTCTTGAGCACCGGCAGCAGCACATTTTTTCCCTTTTGATCCCGGTACCTTCCATCCTCCGGATTCACTGCAACCGCAGTGTCTCCCAGGAGTGTTTCCGGACGGGTCGTGGCTACCGTGATATGCCCTTCGCCCTCCTCAAAGAGATATCGAATATGGTACAGTGAACTATCCTTGTCTTCGTGCTCCACTTCCAGGTCTGCCAAGGCGGTGTGGCACCGCGGACACCAGTTGACAATATAGTCTCCACGATAGATGAGGCCATCTTCATAGAGCCTCACAAAGACTTCCCTCACGGCCCTTGAAAGACCTTCGTCCATGGTAAAACGCTCTCGGCCCCAATCACAGGAACTGCCGAGTCTTTTCAATTGATTGATGATCTCACCGCCATATTTCTCTCGCCACTCCCAGACCAGTTCAATAAACTTTTCCCTGCCGATCTGGTGACGATCGGTCTGCTTTTGAGCAAGGTCTCTCTCTACCACATTTTGGGTGGCGATGCCTGCATGGTCGGTCCCGGGCTGCCATAGTACGTTGAATCCCTTCATTCTCTTGTATCTGCAGAGGATGTCCTGAAGGGTGTTATTGAGAGCATGCCCCATATGCAGTACCCCGGTGACATTGGGAGGGGGAATCACGATGCAGAAAGGCTCTTTGCCGGGGGTAGTCCCTGCGCGAAACAGATTGTTTTCTTCCCAATAGGCATACCATCTTTTCTCTACATCCTTTGGCTCATAACCCTTATCCAAAATATCATTGACCATTGACCAACACTCCTATGTCAATTTCTGAAAAACCGCCGGGGTACCTCACAGCCCCGGCGGTGAAATATCCCATTAACATATTTTAGCGTATAATCAAACCATTAAAGCATCCACAGTGCTGATTTCAGCATTACAGGGAGGTGAGGCCCCTGGCGAGTAAAGAATCCTGGCCCCGAGGGAAAGTACTTTGTTGAAAATTCAAATAACAAATCCCAAAAAACAAACAAATAACAATAACCGAAATTCAAAATCCCAAACAAAAAACAATCGCTTTGAACCGGTTTGAAATTTGTGATTTGAGATTTATTTGTAATTTGGTGCTTGGAATTTGTGATTTTAGACACAAAACTCCAAGGCAGAGCCATCTATCTCTGACCTGGCCCTAATGACCAGGTTTTTATGACCAGATAAAAAAGGGGCTGCAAAACCGCAACCCCTTGAAGCACGTTATTTCTTGGATAGGAAGACTAATCTTGGCGCAATAGGTTACTCGGAAGAAGAATCGAGACTTTGCTTCAGTGCATCAATGGCTTGGGTGATGACCTTTTCCGCAACTTCTGCCATGGTTTCTCTGGCAACCCTTTCCACTACTTCCTGCACCACTTCCTTCACAATCGCCTCGATTCTTTCCGGGGACACCACAACAGGGCCATCAGTTTGGGAATCCAGTGAGACCGCCTCATCTGTGGTTTCCACAGGGGCAAGTTCCTCCTCTGAAACCACTGCATCTGCCATTTCTCCCCCGGGTATTACCTCTTCGGCAACAGTCGCCTCGATTGTTTCACCAAGCATCTCCTCTATATCATCGTCTGCCTCGGCAGCACCTTCCTGATCCGGCGCCGGCTCCTCCTCTTGCGCTTCATCAAATACACCCGACAAATCGATCTCCGGGATATCCGCCTCAGGCCTCTCTCCATCTACTGCTTCATCATCATCAAACCCTATATCCAGTTCCTCAAAACCTGCTGCCTCCCGGGTCTCATCCGAGACGTCCGGAGCTACATCTACCTCATCTGCAGGCCCCTCAGATGGTTCGTCCAACTCGAGGTCTGAAAGAGAGATGTCTGCCACACTTGCACCTGCCTCACCTTCTCCAGGCTCATCATCCTCCAGAAGATCAGGAATTCCCGAGATCTCGTCTGTTGAAAAGTTGATATCCTCCTCTGCCTCCCGGGATTGATCCTCCTCAAGCAGATTTGCTATTTCATCATCCCCTGGTCCTTGATCCTCTTTCACTTCTTCGACAAGATCAATAATCTCTTCCTCGGAATCTTCCTCATCAAGGTCTTCCGGGGAAATGTCATCCAGATCAAAATCCAGCAGATCCTCTTCATTCTCCAGGCCTTCCAGGACCTCATCCTCTTTTGCCATCAGAAACCTCGTTTTATCTCATTGAGAATTGGAAATGATTATCACCCGCAACAGAAAGGTGTTTTAAAAAAATCCCCACTCCCTCGCCAG
>JAFDIX010000043.1 GCA_019307805.1 Deltaproteobacteria bacterium
ATTCTGTACGGCCTGTGTAGAGGTCTGCCCTACAGGAGCCCTGGTGGACAAGGGGGTGCGCCCCGGGAAAAGGGAGGAGGATCTGGTCCCCTGCAAAGAGGCCTGCCCCGTGCATATCGATGTGCCCGGGTACCTGAGGCTGATCGCTGACGGCAGGGCGGATGAGGCCAGTGCAGTGATTCGAGAAAAAGTACCTTTTCCGGGCGTCCTGGGCCGGGTATGCATCCATCCCTGCGAGGAGGGTTGCCGCAGGGGAGAAGTGAATGCCCCCGTTTCTATCTGTGCTTTGAAGAGGTATGCAGCGGACAATGATCAGGGTCTGTGGAATCGGAATACAAAGATAGCTGCTGACTCAGGGAAAGAGGTGGCAGTAGTGGGCGCCGGGCCTGCGGGTTTGACAGCGGCTTTTTACCTCAAAAAGCAGGGCCACGGGGTCACTGTTTTTGAATCCCGGAGCAAGCCGGGTGGAATGATGCGCTACGGTATTCCGGATTATCGCCTTCCTCCCGGGTTACTGGATAAAGAGATCAATGACATCCTGAGCCTGGGCATCGAAATGAAAACAGGGGTTACCCTGGGCAAGGACGCGACACTGGAGCAACTCAAAAATGACGGCTACGACGCCGTCTTTCTTTCTACCGGTGCCCGGCTGAGCCGGCGTATTCCCCTGGAGGGATCGGATCTGCCTGATGTCCTGTGGGGCGTCGATTTTTTGGGAAAGGTCGCTGAAGGCGAAGAGATTTCACTCAAGGAGCGGGTGATCGTTATCGGCGGAGGAAATGTGGCCGTTGATGTGGCCCTGAGCGCCCTGCGTTGCGGGGCCAGGGACGTCACCATGGTCTGTCTTGAGACGCGGGAAGAAATGCCTGCCCATGAATGGGAGATCGAGGCTGCCGAGAAAGAGGGGGTCAAGATAAAGCCATCCTGGGGTCCGCACAGGATTTTAAGCGAAAAGGGTACTATAGCGGGCATGGAACTGGTCCATTGCGTGTCCGTGTTTGATGACCAGTGCGTGTTCAATCCTGACTTTGATGACACCAGGGAGACCCTGGAGGGGGATCAGGTGATTATGGCCATAGGCCAGGCTGCGGATTTTTCGTTCCTGGAAGACGCGGGTTCCGTTAAAACCGATCAAGGGCTTATTGTCGTAAATGAGGAAACCCTGGAGACGGGCATGGGAGGGGTATATGCAGGGGGGGACGTGGTCACTGTACCCGGTGCTGTCATCCATGCCATTGCCGGGGGGCGAAGGGCCGCAGCCTCCATGGACCAGGCCCTGGGTGGCACGGGGGACATCGATGAAATTCTTTTTGACAGGGGTGTCCCGTCCCAGTATCTGGGCCGGAATGAAGGGTTCGCTGCCCGGCCCAGGGAAGAGGTCCCGGAACTGGAATTGGAAACAAGACACCAGGGATTTCAGGAAGTCGTCCTCGGCTATGGGGCCGAGCAGGCCCAAAGGGAGGCCGGCCGGTGTCTCCA
The DNA here is from genome assembly GCA_019307805.1 of Deltaproteobacteria bacterium. Taxonomy (GTDB): domain Bacteria; phylum Desulfobacterota; class DSM-4660; order Desulfatiglandales; family HGW-15; genus JAFDIX01. The sequence continues at coordinate 1,480 of JAFDIX010000043.1, forward strand.
GTGCGACCTGCGGCTCTATATGGGCAGCAACCCGGCGCCGCCTGAGAAATGGGTGCCCTTTGACGAGGAAAGCATCAACCAGGTGCCGGATGCAGAGGGCGTTTTTCAGCTCGTGGACGAGGAACACAATATCCTGGTCATCAAGGGTACTGCCAACCTTCGCCGGGAACTGCTCATGGCCCTGGATGACAACGACAAGGCCGTCTGGTTTGAGTTTGAAGAAGACAAGATGTTCTCCCAGCGGGAGAGCGAATGGATCCAGAAGTATCTCCAGGCGCACGGAGAAATGCCCGGGGGGGGGGATTCGGATCTGGACGATCTATTCTGATACGAACAGACTTTGAAAAATATTGAGGTTGTGTTAAAGACAGGGGGAGCCCGGCTGACGGACATCGTGCGAATGAACATCTATTGTACGGACAGGGATGCCTTTTACAGCCATGGAAAGGAAGTGGGGCAAATCTATAACACATACTTTGGAGACTATGTGCCCGCAGTCACCCTGGTGGAGGTCAGCAGGCTTTTCATGGATGGCATGATGATCGAAATCGATGTGATTGCGCACATTGATGAATAAAGGAAAAAGGCCGGGCCACGGAGCATGTGAGGATGAGGACCTCTAACGAATAACCAATAACGAATAACCAATAACTCTATTCACTACACCAAAAGGAGGATGACAATGAAACTGGATATGTTTAACCACATCTTTCCAAAGACCTATTTTGACAAAATGCTGGAGGTAGCGCCCAACCTCAAAGACATGGGCAAGAGGGTGAGAGCGCTCCCGGTATTGTATGATCTGGAGGCGCGATTTCGCGTGATGGATGAGTTTGATGATTATGCCCAGATCATTTGTCTTGCCGCCCCCCCTCTCGAGGTCCTCTCACCCGAACTCTCCCCGGAGCTGGCCAGGATTGCCAATGACGGCATGGCGGAGTATGTGGACAAGTACCCGGACCGTTTCCCGGGCTTTATCGCCTCCATGCCCATGAACAACCCGGATGCCTGCCTGAAGGAGATTGACCGTGCCATAGACGAACTGAATGCGGTGGGGATCCAGTTTTTTAGCAATGTGAATGGTGCCCCCCTGGATCTGCCGGAGCTGAAGCCCCTCTTTGCCAAGATGAATGAGGTGGACCTTCCCATCTGGATCCACCCGACCCGGGGTGCCAACATCTCGGATTATCCCACTGAAGAGAAGTCCAAGTATGAGATCTGGTTTGTCTTCGGTTGGCCCTATGAGACGAGTGTGGCCGTGGCCCGGCTGGTCTTTGGATATTATTTCGATGAGTTCCCCAATCTGAAGATCATTACCCACCATATGGGCGGCATGATCCCCTATTTCGAGGGTCGTGTTGGAACGAGCTGGGATCAGCTGGGGGCCCGCACCTCGGATGAGGATTACACAGTCATCCTCAAGAATCTCAAAAAACCCCATCTCGAGTACTTCAAGCAGATCTATGCCGACACTGCCCTCTTTGGGGCGGTAGCGGGGACAAAGTGCGGTCTGGAATTCTTTGGAGCAGACCAGATCGTGTTTGCATCCGACTGCCCCTTTGATCCTGAGAAGGGCCCCATGTACATCCGTGAAACCATAAAAATCATAGAAAATCTGCCGATCTCGGATGAGGACCGTTATAAGATCTTCGAGGGCAATGCCAGAAAGCTGATGAAACTCTAGCCGTCCACATAGGCTAAGATCTTAAAATTTGTGTCAAGTTTTTAGAAAATTACACAGTTCCAGGTAGTTAGCCCGTGATGCTGGATACTGGTCTCTGGATGCTGGATTTTTTCTCTCCCAGAGACCACAGTCGCCGATCCATCCTCCGTAGCAGACTACTGCGGAGGACGGGCGCGCCATAGCCGCTATGGCGACGGCGCGAGTTCACAGAATTTTGGGTTTTAGTTACGGAGGATATTTGAATGCCGGCTGGATACACAGGAAAGATCGGGTGGATCGATCTCACCCGGGGAACCACGGAGAGCAAGGACCTGGATGAAGGCACTGCCCGGAAATATCTGGGGGGTAAAGGATTGGGTGCCCATCTCCTCTATAAGCACTTGAAGCCTGATACGGATCCCCTGGGTCCCGGGAATATCCTGATCTTTGTGACAGGCCCCCTCACGGGAACCACTTTCCCGACTGCATCCAGATCCGGAGTAATCACCAAGTCTCCCTTGACCGGCACCTTTCTGGATTCCTATTCCGGAGGCTTTTTCGGAACCCAGATGACATGGGCCGGGTTTGATGCATTGGTTGTGACGGGCAGGGCCGCGGAGCCCACCTATGTCCTTGTCAATAACGGCAAGATCTCCCTCATGGATGCCCAGGGGCTCTGGGGCCTTTCCACCTCTGAATGCGAGCAGCAGTTGAAGGATGCCCACAAAACCGAGGAAGCGGAAAGAATCAGTGTCGCGGCCATCGGTCAGGCCGGTGAAAATGGGGTGAAGTTCGCCAATATCATCAATGAGAAGAGGGCCCACGGGCGGGGAGGCGCAGGGGCTGTCATGGGATCCAAAAATCTCAAGGCCGTTGTTCTTAAAGGAGATGGAAAGTTCCCACTGGCGGACGAACCCGGCTATAGGGAGATTGTCAAGCGCTGTCGAAAAAAGATCGCGGATCACCCCATGACGGGAAAGGGCGGTGTATTCCCAAAGATGGGCACCATGATGACTGTGGATCTGACACAGGAGACAGGGACACTTCAGACAAAAAACTGGCAGGAGAATACATTTGGTCTCTCTGAGAAGATCAATGGAGAGGCCTTCCTGAAATATAGCGTGCGGCCCCGAGCCTGCTTTGCCTGCCCCATTGGCTGCAGTCGGGACACCAGGGCCCTGCAGCGCGGAAGGGAATATATCACCGAGGGACCTGACTACGAGACCATCTATGCCATGGGGTCCAATTGTGACATCGGGGACCCGGAGGTGATCATTGCCGCAGACAGGCTCTGCGATGACTACGGTATGGATACCATTTCATGCGGGGTCACCATAGGATTCGCCATGGAGTGCTTTGAGCGGGGGCTGATCAGCAGGGAAGATACGGGAGGGATCGAGCTCACCTTTGGAAACGGGGATGTACTCCTGGATACCATTGAGCTCATAGGGAAAAGGGAAGGGATCGGTGAACTCCTTTCTGAAGGTGTCATGCGGGCCTCCGGGAAGATCCCGGGGACAGAGGACTTCGCCATGCATGTGAAAGGGCTCGAACTGCCGGGGTACGATCCCAGGGGCATGAAAGGGCAGGGTCTCACCTATGCCCTCTCGGACCGGGGAGGATGCCATGTGCGTTCCAACACCCTCCGTACGGAACTTCTGGGCCTCCCGGAACCCATAGACCGATACGGCTACACGGACAAGGCCGCAATGGTATGGAACCTCCAACTTGCCTATGCCACCTGTGATTGCATTATTGCGTGCCTCTTCGGGGCCTTTGCCATCACACCGGAGGATTTTGCCGAGGCCATCTCAGCCGCCACCGGCTGGGATCTCACTCCGGAGGAGCTTCGAACCATTGCCGAGAGGGCCTGGAATACCACCCGGCTCTTCAATGTTCGGGAAGGTTTTGGAAAACAGGATGACACACTGCCCGGAAGGCTCTTTGCCCAGTCTTCAACGGCCGGGCCGAGCAAAGGGCAGGTGGTGGACAGGGATGCCTTTGAGAAAATGATTGAAGAATACTATGAGGTCGCCGGATGGGACAGGGCGACGGGAATCCCGACCGACGAAAAATTGAAGGCATTAGGTATTGAAAGATAACAACGGGTACCTCGCATCGTAAATTCACTGATTTAAACGCGTAAGCCGTTGAATGAAAACCGGATTGATTTGCGCAAAGGCACACGGTGCAAGGCTCACGGCGCACGAGCAAGGAAAGTCGAACTGTTTTTTTCACCTTGAGCCCTTTGCCTTGAGCCGTTCGCCATTTCGATGGCGCACTGAATTTGTATCAACTATTGGATGTATTGGGCCGCGAAATTAAGATACAGACCACTAACCTACGGAGTAAAGCATGGACGAGAGAAAATACTGGAACCCGATTCTTGAGACGCTTCCCCTGGAGAAAATGCAGAAACTCCAACTCATGAAGTTCAAAAAGATTTTCGAGTTTGCTTATGAAAACTCCCCTTTTTACAAGCGGCTTTACAAGGATGCGGGGATCGAGGTGGGGGATATCAAGACTTTTGAGGATATTCGAAAAATTCCCAAGGTGGAAAAGGGCATGCTGCGGGAGGTGCAGCAGCGTGAGCCGTTTCCCTACGGGGATATGCTGGCCGTTCCCATAGAGGAGGTGAGCACATTCAGGCAGACCAGCGGAACCACCGGCACCCCCGTGTATCAGGCAGAGACGTGGCAGGACTGGGAGTGTTACACCGAATGCTGGTCCTATATCCTCTACTCCCAGGGATACCGGAACACGGACAGGGTCTTCATTCCCTTTGGCTACAACATCTTTATCGCCTTCTGGGGGGGACACTATGCGGCCGAGAAAATCGGGTGCGAGGTGGTGCCGGGGGGTGTCCTGGACACTGCGGCCAGGGTCCTCAAGATGCAGGAACTCCGGTGCAATGCCTTCATGGCAACACCCACCTATGTACTGGGTATGGCCGAGACGGCCAGGACCAAACTGGGCATAGACGTGGCCAAGGAACTCCAGATCGAAAAAATTACTGTTGCCGGTGAGCCCGGGGGGAACATCCCCACCACAAAGAGAAGAATGGAGGAGGCCTGGGGAGCCAAGGTCTATGACCACATCGGGGCGACCGAGTGGGGGGCATGGAGTTTTGAGTGCATAGAGCAGCCCGGAGGACTCCACATCATCGAACCCTTCTACCTCATCGAGCTTGAGGATACGGAAACGGGAGAGCCCATCACCGAGCCCGGGAAAGAGGGGAAAATGATCATCACCGCTCTGGAGCAACAGGCCAAGCCCTGTATCCGGTTTGATTCCAAGGATATCGTTCGCTGGGCGGATTATCAGTGCGATTGCGGCAGGACATTCCGGATTATAGACGGTGGGGTCATCGGCCGTGCAGATGATATCACCAAGGTGAAGGGGGTCCTGCTGGCGCCGACGGCCATTGAGGATGTCGTCAGAAGCATTCCGGATTTGGGGAATGAGTACGAAGTAGTGGTGAGCAAGAGGGGAGATCTGGATGATATTCTCCTGAAAGTGGAAATGCTTGAAGGCAAAGAGAGTGCAGAAGATGCCGTGCTTGCCCGCCTCAAAGATCAATTGCGACTGAAGACAAATCTCGGATATCGTATTGAGATCCACCCCTACAGTTCCCTGCCGAGGTATGATGTAAAAGCAAAGAGATTCAAGGACCTGAGGAAAAAGGGGAAATAACATGGAAAAGTGGAACGTGGAAGAATTGGCTGACCGGATCCAGCAGTTACGCCGGATTGCCGAGGAAATCCGGGAAAAGGGCGAGGGGATAGAGACCCTGGAAAGAAATGTGCACCGCATTCTTGTCGGCGTCAGGATGCTGGAAATCAACATCGGTGATGTAAAGGCAGTGCTCTAACTGGATTTTTCTCTCGCAGAGGCCACAGTCGCCGATCCATCCTCCGTAGCAGACTACTGCGGAGGACGGGCGCGCCATAGCCGCTATGGCGACGGCGCGAGTTCACTGAGTTTTGGGTTTTTCTCTGTGCCCTTTGAGATCTCTGTGAGAGAATTTTTATTTTGGTTTTGTTGCTATGCGGCCGCGTATGTTCTGTACAATCTTGCCTCTGCTGGAATGTTCGTCAAAAGTAACCTCTTCGACCCTGCCGTCACCTCGAACGAAGTAACATTTGTTGGGCTCCATGAGGACAGGAAAATATTCTCCCCCGATATCCTGATAAAGATCAACGCGCATCAGGCCCTCAGTCGGGTCTGCCGACTCAACGATGCCCAGGAGTCCATCCTTTTCGATGACCTTGTAATCGCCGTCTTCTGATTCGTACCCGATCAGATCCGAAGAGAAATGGTGCACATAGATGTCAGCATCAAAGGGGTAGAGCTCTCCCCTGACCCATTCATAGACCTCCCCCTCTCTCTGAACGATTCTTTTCCCCGAGGTAAGGATAGGTCGCTGGGCCGTGAGATTGTCAGGGTTGTGCGTGAAGACCAGTTTTTCAATGGGGGCGTTCCTGATATCAGGGTAATCCGTGTGGACAACGCTGTTTCTCCTGGCAACGTCATGGACTACAAGGGACCCATCATAGGCAGCCATGGCCGCATCATAGCGCTCCTGACTCCAGGTCCGTTCAATGAAATCATTAATATCGCCATAAATGATAGAACCCTTGTCAAACTCCTCACGGCTTATGCCATCAAACTTCTGGGGTCGTTTTTCCTCGCAAAACTCTTTCCAAAGAGACGGCTTGTACACGGTGTCTGCGCTGAATATGAGACTGTTATTTTCAGTAGTGAATTTAAAGGCAATGGTGGGGACCCCATGCCAGACCGAAGACTTGATGGCCTTGACCGTGAGCCCGGCCTCTTCGTCGATATAAATATTCTGGTCCTCTTCATAGAATTGCTTTGAGGAGAAAGGATAATAGCTCTCCGGTTCAACCCACTCGCCGCGGTCACTATCCTTTAAAAGGAGCCTGGGGCGGTTGGCGGCAGGATTGATAAAAATTTTTGCCTTTTCCGGGCCAATCCCGTTTCCCTCCCGGTCCTCCACCTGATAGCTGAAACTCCCTTCATTGGATGCTTTCAGACTGATAAAGTACCTGCTCCTGGGGCCGATGATGGTTTCATCAACCATGTTTTCATAGGGAATATCCACAACACGCTTCGAGTCGTGGGAGAGGGACCTTTCGAGGGCCCCCTTTGAATTCTTGGCATATTCTTCCAGAATGGGTTCTGAGGATATGAGTTTGACCTTGCCTTTGAACAGGGGATTGTAAAATGTAAAAAGGACAATGTCGGTGAACCAGCGCTTGTGATCCTCATGGGAATGGGTACCGAAAATGCCTTTTATCTCTGAGATTCCCTGGTATCCCAGGGTGGGGAAAATGGGTGATCCGCACTCAAGCAGGTAGGAGCAACCGTTGACAGTGACCATGTAGCCACTGCTCTCTCCCATCATGGAAAAGGGGCTGGTATTACCAATAACATCAAAATAGATATCGTCGCGCATGTTTTGTATAGGAAATATACTGCCTCAGGCAGAGAAAAATATCCAATAAGAATAATCGAAAAAAGGGACAAATGTCAATTGTTCGTGATACTTCGGGGTGGGAAATTTCCTCTAAGGGTATGATTATACTTGAAAAAGAGGTGTATTGAGTAGTTACAAAGGATATTACGCTACCCGAACATTGAAGGTCTCTATGGGAGAATGGATGCCCTTTACCTTGATTTCTCCCATTTTTTCGGCCTCCAGGAGATCTTTCACCCTGCCATAGGTCCTTTGGCTGATCAATATTTGGCCGGATTTGGCAAGGGATTCCAACCGGGCAGCCACATTTACCTGGTTGCCGATCACGGTATAATCCCTGTGCAGTTCTGATCCTATGCTTCCCACTGTCATATATCCGGTATTGATACCGATGCCGATTCCGAGTTCATAGCCATACATGCGCCAGTCTCCCTTTAATGCGGCCACTTTTTTTTGCATATCTACCGCCATCAGGACGGCACGCTGGGCGTGGTCTTCCATTGGGACGGGGTCCCCGAAAAAGATGAGCAGGCCATCTCCGATGATCTTGTTCAGGGTCCCTTCATAATGATGGATGAGATGGGTCATTTCGGTAATATAACTGTCCAGAAGAGGAAAAATTTCCTCAGGTTCCAGGCTGTCGGTCAGGCTGGAAAAGCTGCGAATATCGGAAAACATGACGGTCATCATCTTTCTCTTTGGTTCAGGGTCCAGGGGTTCACCGCTGTCCAGAATCTTTTCCGTCAGCCTTGGAGATAAATAACGCCTCAATTCGTTGTATCTCTTCAACTCCTCAACCTGTTCCTTGACCCTCGACTCCAGTTCCCGATTAAAGCGCGCCAACTTTTCCTTGGTTGCCCTGAGATCTGCGGTGCGCTGCAGCACCTTGTCCTCCAGGTTCTTTGCATAATCTTCCAGCTTGAGCTTGGCCCGATGCAACTCCCTGTTGGTATCCTGTAATTCTCGGTATGCCCTGTTTCTCGCCTCCATGCTTTCCTTGAGTTTCTCAATAGTCTCCATCAAACCCTCTCCTGATTCCCGGGAGTGCCTGGAAAGCCTGAAGACATGGGCGAGGCGGTCTGGAAGGGAAGTGCGCTCATAGGTCACTTCCAGAATGAAGTAGGGGGCCTTGAAAAATTCTCCCGCCTTGAGGAGAATTCTGTTGTCCCATTCCAGGGTGTCCTGGATGAGAATGGCTTCTTTGCTATCCTCCGTCTTTGTGTATGGGCCCCTGGGCAATTCTCTGTACTTTCCCAAATAGATATCGCGGCCGTTGATCCTCTCCGGCTCCAGAAGGACTTTCCTGCCGACTACTCTTCTTTGCCCTGAATGGGGGTCAACCACTGTCAGTCGACGGTCCTCCATCCTGGCATCCAGACCGTAGCGGGTGTACTCCGGTTCATGGTTGAAAAGGCTTTCCGGGTCATAGGGGTTTAAGGGCTGCCTGACCGTTGCAAGCCCGAGTCCCCAGAGAGTGGGGATGGCGCAGAGAATGCCCCTCAGATAGGGATCCCCGATATAGTCCTGGTGTACGTCCATATCTTCATGGAAGGTGATTCTCAGGAGGGCCTTCATTTTTCCGCAGGATTTATCAAAGAATGGGGGAATGACCAACTCTATTTCCTTCGTATCATTGAAATGTCTGTTAAAGAAGGGGAGTCTCTTCATCCCGTCACTGGGGCTGGTGAAGATACGGGCGAAGTACTGGAGTCGTCCCCAGGAATGAAGGGTGGCAGAGGATGCCCCGCAGTGGAAAAAAAAGTAGGTTTCCCCCACCATCTTCTTGCCTTTCCGGAAGATCTTCAGAAAATTGTTATAGGTTGTCCATTCGTCCTCGTTCAGGAAAAAGGCCTCTGGTGTGGGGAAACGGTCTGAAGGATAAGGGAGATCAAGAAAGAGGGAGTCATGATGACCCAGCTTGCTCTTCACATAGGATGCGATGATCCTGATGTTGCGGTTGCTGATGCAATTGATCCGGCTCATGGCAGGCAATTCCCAGAGGGAGAAGCAGTGCTTCCCATTTTTCAATAGATCGCTTTATCGTGCGGCATCCCTGAAACCCGTCAAAGCGCATTAATCGGTTCCGTGGTCCGCAGGAAAAGGGGGTCCAAAAACGTCCATCCTGATACCAGTGAATCGCGCTGAAAGCTGTTTGCTGATGGCTGACTGCTGCATCCAGAAACCGGGGACCCGCCCGCAAGGGTGGGGAGTCCAAGCGAAGTGCGGACAAATCTCCAATTTCTGGATGCATAATAAGCAACCAATGTGCCAATGGGACAACCTGTTGAAATTGCGGGGCCTCACAGCTTTTGAGTAATCAGACTAGGCATTTTTTGATAGGATAATGCACAGGTCTTTGTGCTTTAGGGCCCTTTTTTCACCTTGACAACAGGGCATCATGATATACAATCATCTCAAAGTCGGGACGTGGCGCAGACTGGTAGCGCACCTGAATGGGGTTCAGGGGGTCGCAGGTTCAATTCCTGTCGTCCCGACCAGAAAAAAACAAGCACCAGGGATTGCTCCCCGGTGCTTTTTTTGTGTCCAGCTAAAAGGCTTGTATCGGGCA
>JAFDIX010000402.1 GCA_019307805.1 Deltaproteobacteria bacterium
GCGGCCAACACCGGCCCAGTCATATCTCCTGCCATGTTTAAACGCTTTGCCATACCCGGTTACCGAAAAGTGATAGATCTACTGGAGAAGTACCGGGTGCCGCTGCGCATTCTCTGTACCACGGGAGGAGACCTGTCTTCCCTGTTACCTTCGCTGATTGATGCCGGTATAAACGGTCTCTGGATAAGTAACATTCGAAGTGCCGGCATGGAATACGTCGCGCTGCGCCGTGAGTTCGGACCTGAAATAGCACTGATTGGAGGAATTGACACCACCGCCCTGGCCGAGGATGAGGAGGCGGTTCGCCATGCAGTCAGGGAGACCGTCCCCGCCCTCCTTGAAAAGGGCCGTTACCTGCCCTGCCTTGATGACAGGCCCCGCCCCAACATTCCCTTTGCCAATTACCGGTTATACCGCCAAACCCTTGAGAGAATCGCCAATCACGGTTGATTCCCGCCTCATTCATAGTACAAATCAAAAGAGTCGAGGAAAATACAAAGGTTCAGTTCGAAACACAGGGCCCAGATGCAGCACATTCGGTTCCATTTTCACCCATCACATTGGATCTTGTTAAGGGACAGCATATTTCAAAGCGGTTTTCCCTGTTCCGGATCATCGTCAACCAATAAGTTCCTGAGCCAGAGGGCGATCTTCTCCGAATCCGAAAGAGCCTTCCAGTTGTTGATGACATCGAGCACCATTTCGGGTCTGTCCGTGATAATATTGTCTACACCGACCTCTATCATGGAAAGCGTGGTCCGCGCATCGTTGACAGTCCACACATGAATCTCCTTTCCCATTTGATGGGCGTTCTTTACCAGCCGAGACGTGGCCATATTCGCCTGAATACTGAGGAAGTCGCTGTCTGTTAGACTGATATTCCCCAGAGCACGGAATACAATCAAACCGGCCTTGATCCCCGGAAAGATTTTCCGAAATTTTTGCAGTTCCCGGTTATTCAATGAACTGACGATGGACTGCTCTTTAAAGGCATTGCGTCGAATTATCTGGGCGACTTTGGATGCCAGTTCCGGATCCGGGCGGTTGTACTTCAATTCGATGTTCAAACGGATGCGCCCTTGGGAAAGATTGATGGCCTCCTCCAGCGTTGGGGTGCGCTCCTTTCTAAAATCACTGGAAAACCAGCTGCCAATATCAATTTCCTTGAGCTCTTCATACCGGATATCCTGAATCCTGCGATTTACCGAGGCAAGGCGCATCAGGTCTGCATCGTGAATGACCACAACCACCCCATCGGCTGTGGTCTGCACATCGATCTCCGCAAAATCAGCGCCATCATCGATGGCCTGCTGAATGGCACTCAGGGTATTTTCCGGGGCTTTGTGTGAACTCCCTCTATGTGCCGTGACAGCAATTCTGTAATCGAGATTGAGGTTTTCGATGGCCACCAACCCGGTGGCTATCGCTCCTGCCAGTGCAAGCCCGGCACCAATCCACAAAAATTTTGCCGGAACAGGTGAACCCTCCTTTTTTGCTTCATGCCTTTTCCAATATTCCTGAATTTTTCTGCCGGCAGTTTGACTATAAAAGGTCACAATCAGAGACGCATGCACGACCTTGCCCAGGTTCATCCATGCGACCCCTGTGATAATGACAGCGCCAAAGACCAGGGCAACGATGGGAAGGATCACAACCAGCTTCAGCCCGGCAGGCGCCAGCAGGTGTGCAGCAATTGCTTTGATTACCAGATCCGTCACCAGAGACCCTATTATGATAAAGAGCCACCAGACCGCCTGGGGCATGCCCATTTCCCAAATACGGTGCCTGGTCATTCGCCAGCTTTTCTTGAGTGCCCCAACGGGGCTCTCGTTTTCAAAAACAAGAATAGGAACGGCAAACATCCATCGCACATAGAGGCAGCCTGCGACAACCAGGTACACCGCAATAGCACTACCCACAATGGTAAGGCTTGCCCACCACTGCCACGGCCTTTGCAGGAGGTAATAGCTGATATCATAAGTGCTGAGAAGGAAACCGTAGGTCAGAAGCCCAATCCCAAGAAAAGGCACACTCACTGCCCCGTACAACATGGCCTGGAGGAGACCCAGACGCATAACAGAATAAATTTGGGCAGCATTCTGCCACAGCACACTTCTGATCGTCACCATGCGCCCTTGCCTGGCGGCCAGTGCAATAATCATGAGTCCGACATATTCCAGGAAAATGAGCCCCAGGAAAAAAGTGATACTGAAAATAATAAATGCTACGCCACGCAATGAAATAAAAAAATGGGCAATCTCTTCGTTGCTGATGGCCAGTTGTCCCTTGGAGCTCACCAGGGTGTTTAAGAGCCACGCAGTTAATGGGGTCAGGGCGACGGCATATATCAGGCTGAACCAGAGTTCAAAGGTGATGAGGGGCTTTATCACTTTTAGGGCATCTGCCCAGGCTTTTTTGAAGATAGAAAAAAAGGATTTTTGCATGACGGCTGAATGAGGGAGATTTGGAAGGCCCTGTCTCATCCCTTTCGGCATTTATAGGCACAACCGGTTCACATACCTGGAAAAGAGATTTTGAACATATCACGAAACAAACTGTTCATGGTGAAAAATATCCATTGCATTCCTCGATAATAACGAAGATTGCTTAACATGCTTACATCTGGAATCATGAAATTTTGACCTAATTCATTGTGATTGACAACGCACTGAAAAAATGTAGAATTAACAAAGCTTTATAAAAACACAACCTATTAAGGAGAGCATTCAATAGTTTGCATTTCAATAGGCTTTTTGAAATAAATCCCCCTCAATCCCCCTTTGGAAAAGGGGGAGGACCAATCGTACTTAGGCTATCTTGCCCCCTCAATCCCCTTTGGAAAAGGGGGAGGACCAATCGTATTTAGGCTATCTTGCCCCTCAATTCCTTCAGAAAAAGGGGGCCAGGGGGATTTTAGATTGCAAACAATATTATGCTCCGCGTAGTAACTACGCAAATGACATTCCTGGCGCAAAGATCAAAGGAAAGGGCAACACCATGAGAATTTCACCTCACTGGCCATTGAGAGTCCTTTTGGGAGCTTTTACTGCAGTCTGGTTTTTTTCGGCCTGCGAGCAGAAGAAAAACACTTACGTGGCCCCGCCGCCGCCCAAGGTAACGATTGCACAACCCCAGCAGCAGGATGTTATCGAGTATCTCGAATTTACCGGAACCACAAGAGCCGTAGAGTATGTGGAAATCCGGGCGCGGGTTGCTGGTTTTTTACAGAGCATGCATTTTACCCCCGGCACGATAGTGAAGAAAGGGGGCCTGCTCTTTGTGATTGATCCCAGGGAATACCAGGCCGAGTTGAATGTTGAGTTGGCAGAGGTCAACAGCGCCAAGGCTGAACTCAAGCAGGCGGAGACAGAGTTTAAGCGTGCTGAAAAGCTCTTCAAACAGCAGGCAGGTTCCCAGAAGAGCGTTGTCAAATGGCACAGCAAACGTGACATTGCCAAGGCGGCAGTGGAGCGGAACGAAGCCGAGGCCGCAAGGGCCCGTCTCAGTTTGAGCTACACCAGGGTAACGGCGCCCATTAGCGGCCGGGTTGGACGCAACATTGTCTACATTGGCAACCTCGTCGGTGAAGGTGAGCCAACGCTGCTGACCACAGTGACCCAATATGATCCCATGTATGCCTATTTCAATCTCAACGAACGGGATCTCCTCAGGGTCAGGGCAATGTACCGCCAAAGAATCGAGGAGAGTGGCCATAACCCCAGGAAAGAACCGGCCAGCTGGGCCAAAGTCCCTGTTTTTCTCGGGCTCGCCAATGAAGAAGGATATCCCCATGAGGGAATTGCGGATTTTGCAGAATCCGGACTGGACCCGGAAACCGGCACGCTTCAGCTCCGTGGTGTCTTTCCCAATGAAGGTATTGCCCCGTTACTGGTGCCCGGTCTATTCGCACGGCTGCGCATGCCTGTTGACAAAAGAGACAATGCCCTGCTGGTGACCGAACGTGCCATCGGTGCTGATCAGGGGGGACGGTTTCTGCTCGTGGTCAACAGCAAAAACGTGGTCGAAAAAAGCCGGAACGTGTGAAGATGGATGCCCTCACCACATCAGCCATCAAGGCGGCAGCCTCCAGGAAATCCACCCCGCCACCAAAGTCCAAGGATTCAAAAACCACCAGCCAGG
>JAFDIX010000403.1 GCA_019307805.1 Deltaproteobacteria bacterium
AAAAAACAATCGCTCTGAACCAGTTCGGAATTTGGAATTTGTGATTTATTTGTTATTTGTCGCTTGGAATTTGTGATTTTAGACAAAAAGCTCCAAGGCAGAGCCATCTATCTCTGACTTGGCTCAGAGGATCAGGTTTTCAATTAAACAAAGAATGGGGGTAAACATGCTAAGAGCGGCTGTGGTCGGGTTGGGATGGTGGGGAAAGTATATAATCAATCACCTGGAGGGCAGCGACCGTATTCAGGTCACCCGCTGCGTGGATGTGGATCTGGATGGGGTCAAAGATTTCGCAGCGCTGAAGGATATTCCCCTTACCGATCGTTACGAAGACGTGCTGGAAGACCCTGATATCGATGCGGTCCTGATAGTCACGCACCACGGCATCCATGAAGAGCAGGTCCTGGCAGCGGCTGCAGCTAACAAGCAGATCTTCTGTGAGAAGCCCCTGGCCCTGACGGGCGCGGGCGCGGAGCGCATGCTTGCCGCCTGCGATGAAAAGGGGATCACCCTGGGGATCGGCCACGAGCGCCGCTTTGAAGGATCCCTTGAAGAGATGAAGAGAAAGCTCGATTCCGGAGAACTGGGCACCCTCCTGCACATAGAAATCAATATGTCCTATAACCTGTTCACCCTGAGCCCCCCCACCGGATGGCGACGGGACCCCAAACAGGCTCCCTGCGGCACCCTCACCGCCCTGGGCGTGCACATGACAGACTATATGCAGACCCTGGCCGGACCTGTAAAAGAATTATTTGCACAAACCTCTCTTCGTTCCCAGGATTACACCTCCGACGATATCCTCACCGTCCAGTTGACCTTTGTCTCGGGGGTCACAGGATACCTGTGCAACCTCGCCACCACACCTTTTTACTCAGGCATCAGGGTATTCGGAGACCGGGGCTGGGTGGAATCCCGGGAGGTGTCCAACGTGCCCGATCCTGACCCCGCAACACAGACCTGGCGCGGCATGGACGGCGAAATCCACACCCGGACCTTCCAACACACGGACACGACGCTTATGAACCTCCACGCCTGGGCCGATGCCGTGGAAGGCAAGGCACCATACCGTTTCACCCGGCAGGAATTGCTGCACAATGTCCAGATCCTGGAGGCCATCGTCACATCAGCCGCATCCGGGAAGCCCGAGCCGGTCGGATCCTGATTAATCATGCATAAGATAGCCATCTGATTTTTTACACATTTGAATTAGGAGGGCGAAATGAGAACAATATCTGTAAGGGATTTGATGGTGCCGGTCGAAGCCTATGCAACGGTTTCCCAGGATGCGACACTGAACGAGGCGGTCCTTGCCCTGGAGACGGCCCAACTGGCACTGGACCCGTCCCGGCATAAGCATCGCGCCATATTGGTGCTGGATGACAACGGTAAAGTGGTGGGCAAAATAGTCATGAAAAACATACTGATTGCCCTGGAACCCAATTATGGGAAAATGGAAGGTATGGGGGTACTGGAGCGATCGGGATACAGCCCGGAGTTGATCAAGTCCATGCTCGAAGATAAGGCCCTGTGGACGCAACCCCTGGAGTTTGTCTGCGCCCGGGCCACCACACTGAAGGTGCGTGATTTTGTGGAGGCACCCTCGGAGGATGAGTATATTGATGAAAATGCCACCCTGGGCGAGGCCATCCACCAGTTGGTTGTGTGTCCTTATCATTCCCTGCTTGTGACCAGCGGCGATGAGGTCGGTGGAATATTGCGGCTGTCTGATGTGTTCACAAAGGTTTGCGATGAGATCAAAACCTGCAGACCTTGAAACCGGATTGGGCTTGAGAACGGGCGAAAATCATTTGAGCACGCATTTTAATGAGATAGAAAGGTTTTTTTAATGGATACACACGGGGAAAAAACCGGAATTTTTGCCAAGAAAGGGCTGTGGATTGGAATAGGCACCGGACTTTTTATATTGATCGCCTTTATTTTACCGACGCCCGATTCCCTTGTCGAAGTAATGGAAAAATACGGCTATGTCGAGAAGATGATCGAGTGGGAGATCGCCCATAACCCTGAGGAGGCTGCTGCCAAAACGATGATCGTATTGGGGATTGTTCCCATGGCCGTCGTCTTTTTTGCCGTGGAGGCCCTCCCGATCGGGGTGACGGGCCTCCTGATGCCGCTTATGGCTTATTTTTTCGGGCTTCTGCCTTTCAACATGATTGGCAAGACCTTTGCGGGTGACGCACCCATGTTCATGCTGGGCGTTTTTGCCCTGGGAGCGACGGTGGTAGAGGTCGGTTTCCACAAGCGATTGGCCGTCTGGCTGCTGGGATGGACCAAAGGCTTCTGGGTTCCCATGATCGTGTTATGCATCAGCATGTCAGTCGTGGGCTCCTTTATGTCGGCCCCTGCCATGTGCTCCTTTATGGTGCCGGTGCTGATGGCTGTCTATTACGGATCGGTGAAGGCCACCAGTCCGGAGGGCGAGGTGGTTCACGACCCCGCCCTTGCCAAATATCTGCTTTTTTCCCTTTGCTTCGCCCTCAATATGGGAGGGCCGGGAACACCCTCGGCCGGTGGACGTAATGTCATCATGATGGGTTTCTTTACCGAATACGGCATACCCATTACCTATTCCGGCTGGATGAAATACGGATGGCCCCTGGTACCCCTCGGCAGCATCATGCTGCTGCTCTATATGGCGACCTTCTTCAGTAAGAAGATAAAGACCCGGGACCTTACCCCCGGGCTGGAACATATCAGGGAAGAGACGCGCATCATGGGCAAAATGAAATATCCCGAGTATGTGACTGCCGCGACGCTTTTCGGAATTGTGGCCCTCTGGATATTCGGCGGAGAAGCCACGGGATTGGGTGGGCCCGCCCTTCTGGCACTGGTGGTGCCGGTTTTGTTCAAGACCGTAAACTTTGAAAACATATTGAGGCGTATATCCTTTAATGCCTGGTTCATGTACTGCGGGGCTCTGACCCTGGGTGCCTTGCTTAAGGAAAGCGGCGGCGCCCTTTGGCTGGCGACAACCTTTCTGAACGCGCTTTCACAGGTCGGCATGGATCAGGGTTACGGGTTGTGGGTCGGAATGTCCGCTTTCTCCGGTTTGGTTACCAATTTCATGTCCGATGCCGCTACCGTCGCCCTTATCGGGCCCATTGTCGTGCCTATGGGGATTATGACCAAGGTTGCCGGCGAGCCATGGGCCATCGGCATGGCCGTGGCATTGGCCTCTTCCTATGCCCATTTCCTGATCGTGGGTTCACCCGCCAATGCACTGACATTTGCTTTGGGAGTGTATCCGGATACCAATAAACGGGTCCTGGAAGCCTTTGATTTTGTAAAGTACGGATTTGGGTTTTTTATCCTGTCCATGCTGCTGCTCTGGATCGTTGGATTCCTGGTGATCTATCCCTTCGTTGGTTTCCCGGAAGGGATTCTCGAGCAGGCCACGCAGGTACTCCAAAGCACTGCCAAATAGCCCGCAAAAAAGCGAATGTAGAATATCGAATCACGAATGTCGAAGTACCTGAACATCGAACATCGAACGTCCAACATCGAATTTTGAATGGGAAAAGATGAAGAAACAGGCTTATGATCTGGAAGAAAGGCTGCTCGAATATCCTAAAGGAAACAGAAGAACTAATTAAGATTTTCGTTACGAGTGTCAAGACCGCTGAAAAGAAACGCAAATAGATAGCTAACTTGTAAATCGATTCTCAAAAAAAATAAATAGCGGAGCAACGCGACATCCGTATTCGATGTTCAAAGTTGAGCGTTCGATGTTCGATGTTCAATTGGCTCATTATTCTGCGGTTCTGCGGTTCGGTGTTCATCTGTTCAACGTTGGACGTTCGATGTTCAATGTTCAGTCTGTTCGAAGTCCTTATTTTGCACCCGCCTCAAGCACCCCTCTTGCCGTATCGAGAATTCCCTCGGGAAAACCTACGATATTATAGATCCCCAGGAATCCCACCACCCAGACCACGACCATGCAGAGGACCCAGAGGACGAAACCGTATTTTATAAAGTCCATGGGGTGGAGCATCTTCTCACCCGTG
>JAFDIX010000404.1 GCA_019307805.1 Deltaproteobacteria bacterium
ACGATACAGAATCATATTATGGTCCCACAAAACCTATAGAAATCCCAATCAGATCGATACACATTTTTCCGATGGTTAGAGTTAAACACTGACCCTGTGACGTTTGAGCCATGATGGAATTCAGGACGGACGCTTATAGACTGCGAAGAAATGTGGTACCGGCGGGTCCTGGTCGTCGTCGTAAGCTACGAAATGTGTCTCGGACAAACCGGCTCGCTGGAAACCGTTAATCTCGTTCCGGTCTAGCGCCAGGGGGAATGTATCTGTCTGGTCTCCCGGACTACGGCTGCGGCACGAAACGAGGATTTCGCCACCCGGGGCGATCATGTCCGTGATAGCCTCCACGGCTCGGACCCGGCTCGGACCCGTCAGTATCTGGATCGTATTGCACTCGTACACCAGGTCAAATCTCTGTCGCCACACAGCGGGATAGTTGAACAGGTCGGCGACCAGGTAGTCCACGGTGCTATCGGGATACCGCTGCTGGCACATGGCGATAGCCGACGGAGAGATGTCGAAGGCGGTGACCCGATAGCCATACCTCGCCAGCGCCTCAGCATCGTCGCCCAGACCGCAACCGATTGTGACCGCCCTCGTTTCGGCGGGTTTGGCACGTTCCTCGATCCAATCGAGCAGCAAAGGGTTAGGACTCAGGTCAGCCCAGTACACCTTACGGATGTCGCCATCGGCCTGGGCGTAAAACTCCTCGAACCATCCGTTCGGGTCTCCTCGATCGTCGTAAGCCTCTGCCAGACGTTGCGTTGCGCGTTTAGAATTCTCCATGAATGGGCCCTTTCGTGGTTTGAATAATAGAAACATTGTGATTTTAAGCTAAGAAGAAAATATTTCCGATCAAAGGGTCTTGTGCCTAAACTTCATTGGCCTCATCAGCTTATTATCGGAAAGAAAGAAGTAAGCTGATAGCCAAGAGATTTGTTATTGGGTAGTCTTAATAGCCACCAAAGTAACATCGTCTTCAGGTTGAGTACCTTGGATGAATTGGGTGTACTCTTGAAAAATTTCGTTTAAAATCTTCTCAGAGCTAAAAGCAGCATTTTCCCGAACGATCTCTTTGAGTCGGTGTTTACCGAACATTTCTCCTGATTTATTGTGTCCTTCCCAGATCCCATCTGTGCCAATAATTATCACTTGACCTTTTTTTAAACCAGTTTTCTGGTTAACCTGGTAGGTAAAATTTTTGTCAATACCGAGGGCGAGCCCGGGTCCTTTGAGCTCCTCGAAGCTTTCATTGTCCGGGTCGTACAACCAAGCCGGCTCATGGCCGGCACGGATCCACTCAATATGTCTCCTATCCGCATTGATGGTTAGATAGAACAAGGTCATGAAGTTGCCGGTATCATATACATCTTCGGTTAGGTGATGGTTCATTTCAGTAACGATATCTTTAATGGTACCTACCTGAGAGGCACGCATACGTAGAAATGCCCGGGCGGTTGCCATCAACAAGGCCGAATCCACTCCATGACCGGTTATATCGCCTACAACAGCAGTAAACGGGCTTTGCAGTGTATCAGGGTCCCAAAAAAAGTCAAAATAGTCCCCTCCAATTTCATTGCATGCTACATTTTTTCCAGATATGTCCAAACCGTCTATTTGTGGGTTCAGATGAGGGAGAAGACTTCGCTGAACCTCTCCAGCCAGGGCAAGAGCCTTTTTATGTTCGGTCATGTCCGTGATAAATGCCATTTTGCCAATTATTCCACCGGAGTCATCATTTAGCGTATTTGCATGTATTAGAACCGGTATCTTTCGTCCGCCAAATGAGAGAATATTACATTCAAATTCAGGATTTTTTTGACGTAAAAGGCTCTCTCCATCGGTGGTGAATAAAGCATGATATTCTTCAGTGACCATATCAAATAAACTCTTGCCGATGATTTTGTTGCGCGAAATACCTACCATTCGGCTATAAGCGGCATTGAGATCCACTATTTTCATGTACTCATCCATGAGCAAGAAGCCCTCGCCAGCTGTTTCGACGATACGGCGGTACTTTTCCTCACTTTTATGTACTTTGTCCTCTGCTTCTTTTTTTTGGTGGATATCGATGACGATACCCTGGTGATAACGATTTCCGGTTTCCTCATCTTCAACCACAGATGTTCTGTCCTCAATCCACCGAACATCTCCATCCTTCGTAACGATTCGATACATTTGGGTATAGTTCTCAATTCCCTTGCTTACGTACGATTGTATTTCTCTTAATGTTCGGTCGGAATCTTTTGGGTACACAATGTCACGAAACATTATCTCATCATTCAAAAATGCATCCGCTGTGTATCCAAAGTGTGAAATATTTTTAGATACGTAGACCATCTTTCGCAGTTTTGGATCCTCGGAGGCAATACGGCGAAACACAATCACGAGGCTATTATCGATAATCAGCTCCACCAGTTGCATGGCTTTGTTTGCCTGATTCTTTTGAGTACATTCGGATTCAAACTGGCAGTTTTTCTCGTCCAACTGCTTGTGAAGTATTTGATTTTGTTGCGTCATATCATCCAAACGTCTTTGAATTTGAGCGTTCTTTTCCTGCAGTTTTCTTAAATCATCTTTGGACTTATTTTTTGATCTATTCTTGTTCATTTTCAGAAAAAACCAATTCTTCTTTCGAATCTACATTTCCGGAACTTGAGGTTTCATCATCTATACGAAGGATGGGAGTCGGTGTTGATCGCATCGTCAACTGGAATGCATCCGGCCGAGCATAGTGACCGGCGACATCCAGGTTCCACCGTGTGTTTCGAATCACGGTTGGATCCACATCAGCATAAAGAATGCCCTCTTCCTTACTCAAAGGGCCCGCAAGGATATTGCCCTCAGGATCTGTAATCATGCTATTGCCGGTATTTATCCACTCCGCTGCGTCTTTGTAATAAGGCTCAAGTTGTGGAAAACGAGAAAGAACATCCTCTTTACGAAGCACCATACAGCAACCAATCACGTAAACCCGTCCTTCCCTGCCGATATGACGAAGGGTGGACTGCCAGGTGTCGCCCTCGTCATATGTTGGCGCAAGATAGATTTCAATGCCTCGGGCATACAGGCTGTACCGGGGCAAAGGCATATAATTCTCATGACAAATGAGTCCTCCCATTTTGCCGATCTCGGTATCATGTACTTCGAGGGTACTGGGGTCACCATATGCCCAGATAGTGCGCTCCGATACCGTAGGCACGAGTTTCTGATGACGGCTAAACAGATTACCATCCGGATCAATCAGGATATTCGTATTGAACAGACTCCCCCCACTTGCATTATCGTTACGTTCATTGACGCCGATAGAAACGTAAATACCGGCGTCTCGTGCAGCCTGACATAACTT
This sequence comes from Deltaproteobacteria bacterium, assembly GCA_019307805.1. Taxonomy (GTDB): domain Bacteria; phylum Desulfobacterota; class DSM-4660; order Desulfatiglandales; family HGW-15; genus JAFDIX01. The sequence goes on from JAFDIX010000404.1 coordinate 3,347, forward strand.
TTCGGTGGTTGCGCTGGGGATGCTAACAGCCTGGTCTAACAATTCTCCATACAGTTTCTGGTTTAGAGTGATCTGACCGGCCGGAACATACCATATCCAGTCTGGATACGTAGGAATAAAAGTTTCTGGGAAAACAACTAATCGCGCACCATTATTAGCCGCCTCGGCTATCAATCGACAGGCTTTCTCTACAGTTGCCTCGCGGTCCATGAAAACCGGTGATGCTTGAACGGCGGCAATTTGAAATGTTTTGTGAGCCATGAGATTATCCTTATTTTATGGTTGGTACGTTTTGTAATAGATTCAAGTTCTAAAACTTTTTAGGCTTTTAAAAATTATGTTTTTAATTACGCTGCATCGGAATTGAAAAAGCCGGGCCATCCCAAAAGAGGCAACCCGGATGTCTCTAAAAGACCCGCAGTTTTCCGTCCCTGTTTCGTAACAGGTTTGATTTTTAATCTACAATATACGATAGCCACAATGTGGTACTTGTCAAGGATCTTTTGGTCACTTTAAGAATGGGGAACGTTCGTGCAGAATGTGTCATGGGGGACGTTGGTGCAGAACTTGCATTGGTAATGCACATTCTGCACGAACGTCCTCCATTATAGGCTTTATCTAAGAGTTCGATATTTATTCTCAAATTCTTGGCTATTAAATAGTTCGAGCAACTTGTCCTTC
>JAFDIX010000405.1 GCA_019307805.1 Deltaproteobacteria bacterium
TCAAGATGCCCATCTTCCGGGGATGGCGGTATTGCAGAATGTGCATCGGCCCTTACGGATATTCATCTTGGGAAGCAAATATCCCTTTCGTTCGATGAGCACTTTTTTACAGTTGTGGCAGTAAGTGTTGCATCCTTCATGCCCCGGGGTATTTCCAAGGTAGACATAGTGAATCCCCTCCCCCATGGCCAGTTCCCTGAACTCCTCCAGGGTTTGAATGGGGGTGGGAGGCAGTCTGGTCAACCGGTACTGGGGGAAAAACCGCAGGAAATGGAGAGGATAGTCAGGGCCCAGCTCATCCAGAATCCAACCGACCATCCGCTTGACCATTTCCCTGTCATCCACATAGGTGGGGACCAGGAGCGTGGTCATCTCAAACCAGACGCCCTCCTGGTGGAGTGTTTTGAAGGTGTTGAGTACCGGCGCCAGGGTCCCGCCATTGAGGCACCGGTAAACGCCGTCATCAAAGGATTTCAGGTTGATGTTGGCGCCATCAAGGTATTTGCACAGGTTGAGAAGCGGCCCCTTATTGATATATCCGTTGGAAACGAGTACGTTTTTCAGACCCTCACCTGAGGCAAGTCTGGCCGTATCGTACATGTACTCGTAATAGGTGATGGCCTCCGAATAGGTGTAGGCCACAGACAGGGTATCTTTCCCCTTCGCGGCCCGCACCACTTCCTCCGGAAACAAATCCCCGTGTCGCACATCCTCCGGTCTTTTCTGGGATATCTCCCAATTCTGGCAGTTCAGACACCTGAAATTACAACCTGTCGTGGCTATTGAGAATATGGCTGTTCCGGGATAGAAATGATTCAAAGGTTTTTTTTCAATAGGATCCACATGCACTGCACAGGGGTTTCCGTAGGCAAGGGAATAGAGCTTTCCCCCTATGTTCACCCGGGAACGGCAAATGCTTCGATCCCCCGGTGCCAACAGGCAGCGGTTGGGGCACACCTGGCACTGCACCTCTTTTCCGTTGGTGGTATAGTGGAATGCCTCGATGGACCATTTGGGGAGCACTTCAGGGGCATCACCCTTGAAGATCTTCCCCCGAATGTCCTTGTCTCCGTGCCTGTTGCCTTTGGAAAAAGCCAATACCGGGTCAGCGCAGAGGAGTGCCGCGGCCCCCATGCCCAGGGTCCTCAGGAAGTCTTTTCTTGTAATGGGTCCCCGCATCATCCTCGCTTTCCCCTCCTGTAAAACACTACTATATTACTGGAAATTTTAACGAGGATCAAAAAAATTATCGCCGACTCGATGCCGAAGAGGGGAATGAGCAGTGCACCGGTCAGGAGCGTCCCCAGTGCAGCGCCCGTGAGATCCGCCGCAAGGCAGCCGGCAGCAGGGCTTCTCTCTTCACCAATGACCTCTGTGACCGCGGGAAACTGATACCCGCAAAAGAAGGAAAAGGTGAAACCATAGGCCAGAAAATAGCCCTGATGGAGTTCCCCCTTGAAAAATTTAACCCAGACAAAAAACAGGATCAGGAGGAAGAGGAGGATTATTTCCGAGGCAACAAGGTTGATCATACCCCTGTCCTTCTGGTAGTTGGCCGCCATGGCACCCGGAAGAATCCCCAGCAGAAAAACCGTGATAACGGCACCTATCCTCAGGTAAATGTATCCGTATAGCACCTGAAAGGTGAAGATGATGAGCATCTCGACTCCCATGGTGCTCAATCCCGTTGTAAAAAGGACGTATTCTTCCTTTCTGAGAAACACGAGATAAATCAACGCAAGGGCCAGTATGACAAGGAAAAAGGCCTTTGGGGAGGTGCCGTGCTTCAGGAACCACTCCTCGAAAACAATATTGATGACCCGGGGCTCAAAGTCCCTGTTGATGAATTCTTTTTTGTCCAGGATTTCCTGGATCTTTCCAATCCTTTCCAATGTCACATTGCCCGGGTAAAAGCCCTCGATATAGGATGTGCTTACAGATTTTGTTCTCAAAAGCGCCGGGATGTCTGTACTCAGCGCCCCATCCCTGCAAAGGTAATAGGCCTTTCCGCCCGGAATGACTTTCACATTCCGGAAATGATCCCGGACGGTGTTGTAGATGGTGGAGAGTTTCTTCTGCCCGACCCTGCTGATATAATTGGGCGAATATTCCAGCCCAAAGGACAGGATGCCCCCGGGGGACAGGATCCTTTTGCTCAGGGCAAAGAACTCGCTGGTAAAAAAGCGGTTGATCTGGAAGGTATCCGGGTCCGGCAGGTCAATGATGATGGCATCGTATTTCTGTTCCGTCTCTTTGATATAACGCCTTCCATCCGTATTCATAATGGTCACCCGGGGGTCTTCTTTAATAAACCCCAGTTCCGCCGCGGTATCCGTCAGATGGGGATCCAGTTCCACATAGTCGATATGCCCCGGATGGTGTTTCAGCGTCTCTGCCAGACTTTCCCCCAGGCCCCCGGATATCAACAAAACACGGCCCACCTCCCGCAGCTGGCTGAGGGGATAGTGCGTCTTTTCCTCACTCCTGATCGTGTCGGCATCAGAATAAAAGGGCACCCCCGACTCCCAGAAGGTGTGCTGGGGTCCTTCCCGGGTGATGACAATTCTCCCATAGGGAGACTCCACGTACCGCATGATTTTTCCGTATTGCCCCTGCAGGGTGGATATTTCAAATCGGCTGTTCATGGCAAAGGCGAAGAAGAGCACCACGGCCAATATCGCGGGCAACAGGAGAAGCCGTTTCCGGGTCTTCAAGAGGAGAAGCAGGGCGATAAGAATAAGGAGAGCGGATGAGAAGGCAACGGCCTTAAAGGGTTTCAACCAGTACACGAGGAAGAAGCTGAAGAGCACTCCCCCGGAGATATCGCCGATACTGTCCGTAATGTAGAGTTGTCCTGATGTGAAGGGATAGTCACCGCTCTGCAGTACCTTCAGGGTATAGGGCAGTATAAACCCCACCAGGAGGCAGTAGAAGGTTGTTGTGCCAGCGATATAACCAAGGATTTGATAGAACCCGGGGGCTGCTCCGTGGATAAAAATGGTATCCCGCAAACCCCGAATCAAAAGGATCTGGACGAAGGGAAAGAGGGCCGTGACAAGGCTCAGCAGTGCAAAAAGGGTCAGGGAACCTTTTTGGATAGGCCTGGCGCACAGGCTTCCGAGGCCGGTAATCAACAGCCAGCAGAAGAGGACCAGGGCTATGGTGATTTCGTTACCGTGGAATTGAGAGAGAAATTCTCGAATGGTGACCAGCTGGACCGCAATGGACGATATGCCCGTTCCGACAATGGACCATATGATGAGCCGCTTGACGTTCACCGGATGTGGCCTCGAAGGTCAGGCCTAATCATGCTCTTCAAAGGCCTGGACCTGATAGGTGGAAACCTCCAGTTTTTCCGTCTGCCACGCATTGGCCTCAAGACCCGCTTTAAGGCAGAGGTGGGTCAGGAACTCCTTGGTATCAGGCAGTTGCTCCCAGACCTGGGGCAGGAAGGTAGCCTGCTGATATCCCTTCTTGATGATAACACCGTCAATGTCGGGGCGCAGCTTCCTCAGAAGATCATCGCCATCGGAATAGGCCAGGGGCTGGGGATCGGTAAGGATACTCACCTCGATCTCGACCTTCGCCCATTCTTCCTGGGTGAGGGGTCTGAAACGGGGATCCCGAAAGGCCGCATTGATGGCATTGGCCTTGACTCCCTCCAGAACGGTCTCCTGGGGAATGATGTGCCCTATGCAGCCGCGCAGGCCGCCATCGATGGTCAGGGTGACGAATGTCCCGCGCTTTTCTCGATATTTCGGGGAAATGGCGTCATCGGTTTGCTCTCCAGCCTGTCTATTGTAGAGCCTTTGCTCGATGGTCTCCCTGGCGGTGGAGATCAGATATCTTCCTTCCTCTTCGGTAAACCGCCCGCTATCCGACATGGGTCTCTCCTTTTCCCCTGTCCTGTCCCGGGAGGACAGGGCAATGTCCTGATTCGTCCCGGATGATTTCGGCCCCATTGCCAGAACGGCACTGACCCCACCCGGAGGATACTGCGATTGCATGCACAACAAACATGTCAT
>JAFDIX010000406.1 GCA_019307805.1 Deltaproteobacteria bacterium
AAGGGCCCTCCCACCAGTGCCGTCAGAATGCCCAGAGGAATTTCTGAACCGGTGATCATCCGGCCCAGATTATCAACCAGCACCAGAAAGCAGGCCCCCAGTGACAGACTGACCGGGATAAGAATCCGGTTGTCATTTCCAACCAGCATTCTGCCGATATGGGGAATCACCAGCCCAATCCAGCCGATGACGCCACTCACACAAACGGCCCCGGCAGTTGCCAGGGTTGCGCACAAAATCACGATACTTTTGCTGAGCGTTGTATTCACGCCCAGGGCCTGGGCCTCACGGTCTCCCATGGACAACACATTGATCTGCCACCGGATAGCGATCAGTCCGGCTACACCGATGGCCATAGGCACACCCGCTATCATGACATCACGGTAACTGGCCGAGGCGAGGCTGCCCATCAGCCAGAACACAATGGTGGGCAGTTGCTCGTATGGGTCGGCAATGTATTTGATAAACGACAACAGGGCGGCAAACACCGACGATACAATAACACCTCCCAACACCAGCATGATGGCCGGTGTCGTACTGTACAGGCGGGCGATCAGATAGCTGCAGACAACAGCGAGAATGCCAAAAACGAGCGCAAACGGATATGCCGCTGTCACGGTATTAAACATAAGAATGGCCAGCGCAGCCCCGAAACCAGCACCTGAACTGACCCCCAGGATGCCCGAGCTGACCAGCGGATTCCGAAAAAGTCCCTGGAAAGCTGTTCCACTGATTGCCAGGCATGCGCCGACCAGGCTTCCCAGCAGTGCCCGGGGCATCCGTATTTCCCATATGATTTTCTGATAGATATCCGGCGTTGTAAAGCAGTCCGGCCACAGCCGGCACCCCAGCGTTTTGATTACCTCGACTGCCGGCAAGGGATACCTGCCCACACAGAGAGAGAAAAAAATACAGGCAAGCGGGGCTAAGAATATCGTTAAATAAAGTAGTTTTCGCCTTTTTTCAGTCAAATTAAAAAGCCACCTTCATCCCGCCATATACCATACGGCCCGCCTGGGGGAACCCATAGCTTTCCTCATAATCCTTGTCAAAGAGATTGTTCGCCCCTGTATAGGCATAAAACCGTTCACTTATGAGCTTCTGTTCAAGTTTGATATCCACAAGGGAATAACTATTCAGCTTTCGTTTTAAAACCGGATCGCTGTCCGAGTAATGGTACTGGTCACCCAGGTACATAAAGCTTGCATATGCTGAAAGTCCGAAATTCCAGGCATAGCGTCCAACCAATGTAAATTTGTGTTCAGGGCGGTATTCCAGTTCGTCTACCTGTGTGCCGGATGATCTGTCTTCCGAATCCAGATAGGTGTAACCCAGACGGACGAAACCTGTTTCCATAAATCGCTTTTCCAGGGTGAGCTCAATACCACTGAAACGATACTCATCATGATTCTCATATATGTCTGTTATGGAATCCTTTTCAATGTAGTCGTCCACATCGATCCAGAACCCCACCAGATCCGCTTCCATATCCCACGGGAGCTGATGGGTAATTCCCAACTCATAGGTGGTGGATTTTTCCGTGGTTAAATCGGGGTTGCCGCTGTCTATTTCATAAAGCTGTTTGATAGAGGGAAACCGGATTTTTTTTGCAACAGATGCCCTGGCATCTGTTTTCTCTGAAATATGATATCGGGTTCCCACAAGAAAACTGCCCCGGTCATCATCACTGCCGCCGTCTTTATCCAGCCAGTGGTAACTATAACCCGCGACAAACTCAAAGTTTGAAAACGGGGAGACATCGTACTCCAGGGCCACACTGTAAATTTCCAGATCTTCGTCTGAATCGATGGGGTCCCCTCTCCCGTTTTCCCCGTCGGAATCATACTTATCCGTCTGGGCAGAAAACGCCCCCACCAAACGACCTGCCCTGCCGAGCTCATAACTGGTTTGAAGGGCTCCACCCTGTCTGCGGGTTTCGTTGTCCTTCCGGTAACTGCTTCTTGACGTGATCGAATTGTAATTGGAGTCGTCATATCTGGCCAGATCCTCCTCCAACTCGTTGTAAAAAACCCATGCGCGAAGCCCAAAAGGGCTCACCGGATCGTAGCTGACAGACAGCTGCGTAGACAACCCATCGTGGTCCTCCACCCGCTCATATTTTGGCCTCTTGGCGAAGGGATCATTTCTGTCATTGATGACAGAAGGTGGTTTCCCAAACTCACCGCCTGAGCCTTGTACAATCAAGCCAATGTTCCAGTCCTTCCCAGCCGCGAACCCCACATTTGTGAAAAGATTTTCTCTCTCATTATCGCTGTTCTCCCTCAGGCCGCCACCTTCTTCAGAGGTGGCATCAAAATCATCAGACAATCGAAATCCGTCTGAATCCTCTGCGCTGCCGCTTAAGAAAAAGTCATATTTTTCGCCACCACCTGACATGTTAAAGCGTCCGAGTTTACCGCCCCTTTCGTCTACTTCACCCGAAAGGCTTCCTCTGAAACCCTGTTTGCCTTTTTTCGTGATGATGTTGATGACACCTCCAAGCCCTCCCTGGCCGTACAGAACTGAATGTGTGCCATAGGTGACTTTGATTTTTGCAATGTTTTCCGTCGGAATGATGGATGGATCAAATTGGCCGTCATAGGTGGAATTGAACGGAATACCGTTCAGAAGCAGGATGACGTGCCGGGAACGAAGTCCCCTCAAATTTATGCGAGGAATTCCCTGTGCACCCATTCGGATATCCAGACCCGGGAGCAGTTCAAGTGCCTCATTCAATGTTCTCGCACCCTTTTTCTGGATATCTTCTGATTTAACTTCCCGAACTGTACCAATAGACTCCACACTAGGCCCGTTTCCTACGACAACAACTTCGCCCAAGGTATAGACTGCCGAGTTTTCCTTTGTATTTTGGGAAAGGGCGATGTCTGGGAAAATCACCCATACACAAAAAACCATAAAGACAAACAACTTGATTATATTTCTGTCCATGCCCTCCTTCCTATTGTATCAGTTTTGACATAACACATTTCATAAAAAAAGGTCTTGATTTACAAAACCTCCCTTAACATCGCACCCTCTCAAGTACAGTCGTGGACACTAGTTTATTTGGTGTTATTTGTCAATTTTTTTCTTATTATAAATTTATAATTATTAAAATAACTAATTATATCCATAAATAACTCATAGTGCCCCTGTGAAGAATATTTAGAGCTGGAGGGAGTCTGCATGACCTTACTTTGTCACGCTAGCAAACAATGTTCCCTAGTCCCTATAAGATCTCATCGACCTTGCTAATCCTTGACATAGTATTCCTTCATGAATAGATTGATCTATAATTGTTTTTGTTTTGAAATTGGGTAGTTGGGACACGAATATTTTTTTAAAGGGGGATTTTCCATGAAAAAAAGTAGGTTTATATGGAGAGCTTTTCTGCCGGTTTTTGCTGGAGCAATTCTCGCGCTTGTTTTGGTGAGCTGCAATGGCGAGGGCGAGCATCCGAAGGGCGAACATCCAGAACATCCAACGTCGGAAGGAACACAATCAGAGCATCCGGAACATCCGAAGTAGAACCCGAAAAATGATTTCAGCTGTTAAATCTTCAGCATTGCAAACCCGGGGATGGTTTTCCGTTAGCCGGCGGACATTATTACCGGCAGCGGTGATGATAGTCATTGCGTTTGCGGGCTGCGGGGAGGATCAAACTGGGGGAACGTCTCCGCCCGGCATCAAAGTGGTAACAGCCGATATACAGGCCGGCATCGAGAAATATATTGAGGAACAAGCCCGCCTGAACGAAGGATACTACAAGCTTCCTTTCAAAGACAGAGACCTTCGGTTGAAGCTGGTCCGCGTACACACTGAATACCTCGCAAACCTGGGTCCGCGCCGGCATTTCGCCTGCGTGGATCTGGCAGGTACCGACGGCGAGGTATACGACGTGGATTTCTTTCTTGCTGGTGATCCGGGAGCAATGACCGTCACTGAAACTACGGTTCACAAGATTAACGGCCAACCCCTCTATGCATGGGAGCAGCACAGTGACCATACATGGCACCGTGTCCC
>JAFDIX010000044.1 GCA_019307805.1 Deltaproteobacteria bacterium
CCAGCAGGTTGAGAAGTTCTCTGCCCAGGATGGTGATTTCCGCCGTATCAATGCCATAGGGGCAAAACAGGGAGCAGCGGCGGCACTCTGTGCACTGAAAAAAGTAGTACCACAGTTCCTTCAGCACATCCAAGGTCAGGTCTCTTGCCCCGGCCAGGGGACCGAGCAATTTGCCGGCAGTGGTGAATTCCCGTCGGTAGACAGATCTGAGCAGCTCCGCCCGGAGAACCGGCATATTCCTGGGGTCGCCCCCCCCGATAAAGAAATGGCATTTGTCCGCACAGGCACCACAGCGCACACAAATGTCCATAAAGATCTTCAGTGACCGGAACCGGTCAATCCGTTCCCGCAGGCCTTCCAGGAAGATATCCTTCCAGTTTGGAAGATATCCTTCCAGTTTTCCGGCAGCTTCCAGTCCTCTTCCAACGGGGACCATTCCCGGGGGTTGGGCATATTGACATACTCGATATTGGCCGGTTTAGAACCATAGCAGTAGATGCCTTTCCTGATATCCACCGGCTCATACATCCAGCCCTTCCACACGGGGGACCGGTGCTCAATTTGCACCAGGTTTTCCGGTTTGGGTGTTTCGTCAGCCATGATTACTCCTTCTTTTCATCTTCGGATGCCGCCTCACCTTGCTCAGGCGTCTCGGGCATCTTTTCCACGGGCAATCCCACCTCTACCATCTTTTCCCTGAATTCTTCCTCGTATTCTTCATAGGTATGCACCTTGACGGGATAGTTCCAGGGGTTGACATGATGGACCAGGCGATTGGAATTGGAAAGGTTTCTTGTGGGGCTCAGAAAGATCCCCCCCAGATGCATCAACTTGCTGAAGGGGAAATAGGCCAGGAGCATGCACACCAGAAACAGGTGAATGAAAAAGATGGTCCCTATGCCCTGGGGAATCGTTGGGTGAAAGGTAACCAGTCCGATTGCCAGTTCCTTGACACGGACGATATCCGCACTGAGCAGGTCCAATCCGATGAGACGGTACATGAGAATACCGTGATACCGCATGAGGACCCCCGTAGTGGCAATGGCCAGGATCAGGAAGAGGGGGAAATAATCCGCGGGCAGGGAGATGTAGCGCACGTTGGAGACGATCACCCTCCGCACCAAAAGGAGTGTCGCAGCCCCCAGCAGGACAAAACCGCTGATCATGATTCCCGGCACCCCGAGCCCCTGAATGGGGGCCAGCCCCATCTCCAGGAACCCGTCCAGACTTTCCGTCAAATGCACAAACCAGGGAATGGGTTCGGTGAAAAAGCGCATATGCCGGATCACAACCACCAGGAAGGCATAGTGAAAGCCCAGGGCAAAAAGCCAGAGCCATTTTTCCCACTCATAGTCAATCTTTGGCCCCTGCCGAAACTCCATCCTCGTGTTCCTGAAAAGGGACCGAAAAAGGAGCACTTCTAAAGCCATCCTTCCGATCACGCCCAAGGTACTGGAAGGGTTATCCAGTTTGGAATGTTTGATCCATGGATGGGTCTTCTGCTGGCCCGCCGTGGTCGGGATTCGAAATGGCACCGGTGATCGGCCCCATCCAATCACACGAACGATGATCCCTATAATGAATGTTGCAAAGGCCGCATAGGGAATAATGACCCCGAAGAGGACTTGCAAATTCAGTGCGCCCACACCCACCCAGGGGATCAGAACGAGGACCGAGACGGCGATCAATGCAACCAAGATACTCACGACGAAATTCATTGACTGCGACCTCTCTTCATTTATGGAGTTGCGTTTGTATGCTCTTTTTCCTGATCGGTCATATCAACCACCAGGCCTGCCCTCTGCAGAAGCCTGGAGACATGATTCTTCACTTCATTGGTTCTGATCTGAAAAAGATCCTCTCGGCACTTCCCATACACATCGAAGGCGAGAAGCGCAAGTGCGTCTATCCTGGACTCGAAGTCAAACCATTCCTTCGCTGCCGGACTGTCTCGAATCTCCTGATCCAACTCAGACCGGATGACTCCCTTTAAAAGGAACACAAAGACAACGGCCTGGGAAGGAGTAAAATTCTGGATGGCCCGGATCTTGATGATATTTTCCAGAATGGGGGATACCTTCTCTACATCAGCACCGTGAATGAACGCATCATAGAGCTTTTCGATTTCATCAGAAAGGGTTGTGCCCACCGGATTGGCAAATCGGTCTTTTCGTTTCTTCAAAAACCGCTGGGCGTCTTTCGGGTATGTCTCGAGGGTCAGAGCCACCCATCTCTTGATAATGCGCGACCTTTTTTCTGATAGCTGTTTTTCGATTGTCATAGTCCGCAGTAAGGAAAAAAGCTTGAGTATTATGAAAACGTTAGGACCATATAGGGTTTTTGCGGATATAGTAAACTCAGTGAGAGATGTCAAGGAAAAATGGCTGGCGGCAGCTCAAATTGCGTCCATTTTCAGGCAAACAGGGCGCACCGAGTAGAAGCAAGGGGCATGGCCTCCTCCCCGGGCTTAATCACTCATTAGAAGATCAATCCGCTCCGCTTCCTGGTCCCCGTAGCATTTTGATGGGGAACCCCGGGCTATTCTTCCGAGGAGCCGAAGCTCGCCTTCAGAAATTCCCGATTAAAGCGTGCGATGTTGCTGATAGAGATCTCCTTGGGGCATTCCGCTTCACACTCGGTTTCATTGCTGCAATTCCCGAAACCCAGGGCATCCATCTTTTTCAGCATGGACAGGGCACGCCTGGCCGCCTCCGGTTGTCCATGGGGCAGCAGGGCCATATGGGAGACCTTGGCGCTCACAAAGAGCATGGCAGAGGCATTGGGACAGGCGGCAACACAGGCCCCGCATCCGATACAGGCCGCCGCATCCATGGAGAGATCTGCATTTTCCGGAGGCACGGGGATGGTATTTGCCTCAGGGGCCTGCCCCGTGTTGACGGAAACATACCCCCCCGCCTGAATGATCCCGTCAAAGGCGCTGCGATCCACGGCAAGGTCCTTGATAATCTTGAAGGGGCGTGCACGAAAAGGTTCTATGACAATGGTGTCGCCATCTTTGAAGTGCCTCATGTGGAGCTGGCAAAGTGTGGTCCCCTCTTCAGGACCATGGGCCAGGCCATTCACCATGGACCCACAACTGCCGCAGATCCCTTCCCGACAATCGTGATCAAAGGCGATGGGATCCCTGCCCTGCAGGGTCAGGTCTTCGTTGATCACATCCAGCATCTCCAGAAAGGACATGTCCGTGGAGACCTCTTTTGCCTCATAGGTTTCCAGGTTCCCTTTTTCATTGGGGCCCCTTTGGCGCCAGACTTTCACTGTAACGTTGATGGTCTCACTCATTTGTAGCTCCTCTGGGTCAGCTCCACGTGCTCAAAAACCAAGGGTTCCTTGAGCAGGGTTTCCGGCTCCCCTTCTCCATTATACTCCCATGCCGCAACGTAACAGCAATCCTCATCATCCCTCAGGGCCTCATTGTCTTCTGTCTGGTATGCCACATTGAAATGACACCCACAGGATTCCTCCCGCATCAAAGCATCCTCCGCAAGTAACTCCCCGAATTCTAAAAAATCGGCCACACGAAAGGCCCTCTCCAGGCTCTGGTTGAACTCCCCTGCCTGGCCCGGCACACGCACATTTTCCCAGAATTCTTCTCGAATGGCGGGGATTCTTTCCTTAGCCTGGCGCATGCCCTCCTCGCTCCTGGCCATGCCGCAGTTTTCCCAGAGAAGATGCCCCAGTTCCTTGTGAAAGTCATCCACGGTCCTTTTCCCATCAATGGAGAGAAACCGGGCGATCTTCTCATTGACCTGCTGCGTGGATTCCTTAAAGGCCGAATGCCCTTCCCCGATCTCTTGAAGCTCCGTGCCGGCCAAATACCCCCCGATGGTATAGGGGAGGACAAAATACCCATCCGACAGCCCCTGCATGAGGGCGCTGGCACCGAGCCGGTTGGCCCCGTGGTCCGAGAAGTTGGCCTCTCCCAGCGCGAACAACCCGGGGATGTTGCTCATGAGATTGTAATCCACCCACAGACCACCCATGACATAGTGCACGGCAGGGTAGATCATCATGGGGGTTTCATAGGCATTCTGCCCCACGATTTTTTCGTACATTTGAAACAGGTTTCCGTACTTTTTCTTGATAACATCCATCCCATCACGATGGATGGCATCCTTAAAGTCCAGGTATACGGCAAACCCCGTGGAACCCACACCCTTACCCTGGTCGCATTGTTCCTTTGCATTCCGGGAGGCCACATCCCTGGGGACCAGGTTACCGAAACTGGGGTATTTGTTTTCCAGGTAATAGTCCCTGTCGGATTCCGGAATATCCTTTGGAGAACGTGTGTCGTTCGGATCCTTGGGGACCCACACGCGGCCGTCATTTCTGAGGCTTTCACTCATAAGGGTCAGTTTGGACTGGTATGTCCCGTGGACCGGTATGCATGTGGGATGAATCTGTACAAAGGAAGGGTGGGCGAAAGCAGCGCCCTTTTTGTGGGCCTGCCACGCAGCGCTCACATTGCTTCCCATGCCGTTGGTGGAAAGGAAATAGACATTCCCGTATCCCCCGGTTGCGAGAACCACTGCATGGGCCCCATGGCTCTCCAATTGTCCGGTAATGAGATTCCGGACCACGATTCCGCGCGCCTGGCCACCGATAACCACCAGGTCCATGACCTCCCGGCGCGGGAACATCGTCACTTTACCGTTTGCCACCTGCCGCATCAGTGCACCGTAGGCCCCCAAAAGGAGCTGCTGTCCCGTCTGGCCTCTGGCATAGAATGTTCGGGAAACCTGGGCCCCTCCAAAGGACCGGTTTGCCAGCAGACCTCCGTACTCCCGGGCAAAGGGGACCCCCTGGGCCACGCACTGGTCAATGATGTTGTTGCTGATTTGCGCCAATCGGTAGACATTGGCCTCCCTGGCGCGAAAATCGCCTCCCTTGATGGTGTCATAGAAGAGGCGCCAGATGCTGTCTCCATCCCCCGGATAATTCTTGGCTGCGTTGATACCCCCCTGGGCGGCAATACTGTGGGCACGGCGGGGACTGTCCTGAATGCAGAAGGTTTTCACATTATATCCGAGTTCAGCCAGCGAGGCCGAGGCCGAGGCGCCTGCCAGCCCCGTCCCCACCACGATGATGTCGAACTTTCTCTTGTTTGCAGGATTGACCAGTTTCAACTCGAAGCGGTGCCTGTCCCATTTTGTTTCGAGTGGACCTCCCGGCACCTTGGATTCCAACGGCATGAACACCTCCTTATGTCCGCGACAGGACGAATAGGGGAATAGAACCAAAACCCAGCGCCACCGCCACACTGAAAACCACAGCCGCACCCCTGATGAGAGGCATGTACTTGGGGTGATTGGCTCCCAGACTCTGAAACGCACTCCAAAAACCGTGTTTCACATGGAAGGCGACTACGATCATAGAGAAGATATAAAAAGCCGCATACACCGGCCGGTTAAAAACACCCGCTACAATGTGATAAATGGTCTGATGGGTCTTGTCCACGAAGTGGAAGGTGAAGAGATGAATAATGACAAAAATCAGCAGGTAGAGGCCCGTGTAGGGCATGATCGTTGAACTCCATGTCCGTCCCCCAGCCGTTTTTTTCATGATATAGCGGGTTGGTCTTGCCCAAAGGTTCTGAAAATAGAGCAGCCCACCCATGCCGACATGGAGCAATGCAAAAATCAGAAGACCCCATTCTGCGGCATTGATCAGAAGGCCTAAAGAATGGAGCTTGTCCGAATAGGCATTGAAGCTCCCCGCTCCCCCGTATATGGTCAGATTCCCCAGAAGGTGGGCCCCCAGGAAGAGACAAAAGGAAAGTCCCGTGATGCCCATAATGAGCTTCTTTCCAATGGACGACCAGAAAGTCTGTGCAAGCCAAATCATCTCTTCCCTCACTTTTCCCCGATCTGCTAATCCAACAATCTCCCAAAAGGCTGTTCACTTTTTCAAATATTTGAAGAAGTTTGTCAACATGGTTCTTCAAATGCCAAGCGTCCTTGTGTCCATGGCGCAGGTTGTGGGATCTGTTTTCATAATTTTTTTGCAAAGGGTCCATAACTGTGATAGAAATATTCCCCATGATATCCGGACCCCAATTCCCCTGAAACAACATGGGGTTACGCTGGCATAAAACCCTTATCACAAAGATACGGATAGGGCGAAAGGAAAACAGCATACCCCCTGAATCGGGCACGGGGACAGTTTGGGGCCCCATTGGGTATGGAGTGAATCCTGAAGAAAAAAAATCGATGGGACGATCATTATTCCACCCGGGCCCGTGATCAGAAATGGCTGGCCAGGTCCGTTTTCAAACTAGAGGAGATCGACAAGAGATTCCGGATCATGGGCCCGGGCGGACGAATCCTTGACTTGGGCTGTTATCCGGGTTCCTGGTCCCAGTACGGTGTAAAAAAAGTAGGCCCGAAAGGTGAGGTCGTCGGGATTGATCTGAAGCCGCCCGATCGCTTTACAGCCCCCAACTTTCGATTTCTCAGGGAAGATATTCTTACCCTGGACGTGAATTGGCTCAAGGGGGAGGTGGGTGCAAGAGATGTCGTACTCAGTGACCTTGCTCCCCAAACCACAGGCATCCGTTTGACCGACGAAAGCCGGTCATTAGAGCTTGCAGCAAAGGCCCTTGAGATTGCCCTTGCCCTTCTCAAGGAAAAAGGGCATTTTCTGTGTAAGATATTCGAAGGAGAAGGGTTGAAGGCCTTCAGGGATCAAGCCTCACCATATTTTCTTGGAATGCGGCCCGTAAGGCCCTCGGCAGTGCGCAAAAAGAGTCGTGAGATCTATCTGGTGGGTACCGGTTTTCGTGCCATAGACGAAAGACCTATAACTCAGGTTCACGGTTAAAAAAGGATGAACATAGACCAGTATAAAGATAAGGCAACCAACCGTGAACCTGACAACCTGAGTAGTTACACCCTAAAACGCATAGAGCGTGAGGAGGTATCTCATGTCCGGTCATTCTAAGTGGGCCTCTATCAAACACAAAAAAGGAGCCATGGATGCCAAGAGAGGCAAGATATTTACTAGGCTTATCAAGGAAATCACCGTGGCCGCACGTTTGGGAGGGGGGGATGCCGAGGGAAATCCCAGGCTCCGGACTGCCATTCTGGGTGCCAAGGCGGAGAACATGCCCAAGGACAACATCGAACGGGCGATCAAAAAGGGGACAGGTGAGTTGGAAGGGGTTTCCTATGAAGAGGCCAACTATGAAGCCTATGGTCCCGGTGGCGTGGCAGTACTCATTGATTGCCTGACGGACAACAAGAACAGGACGGTGGCGGATATCAAACATATCTGTGATCGTCACGCCGGCCGCCTCGGAGAACCCGGATGTGTTTCGTGGATGTTTGAAAAAAAAGGCGTCATTGTTTTTGACAAGGAAAAGGCAGAAGAAGAACAGCTCCTGGAGCTTGCCCTGGAGGCAGGTGCTGAGGATGTTAAAGAAGATGATTCACAGTTTGAGGTCATCACCGACATTGCTGATTTTGACGCGGTCAAGAAGGCCTTTGATGACGCCGGCTTCGCCTACAATATAGCGGAAGTCACCATGGTCCCCCAGAATACCATCAAGCTGGAAGGCAAAAAGGCCCGGCAGATGTTGGAGTTCATGGAAGCCCTCGAAGAACACGACGACATCAGCCATGTCTCCGCCAACTTTGACATTCCTGATGAGGTGATGGAGGCGATAGGCTGATGCTCCTGCTGGGAGTGGATCCCGGATCTAGAGTCACCGGCTATGGCCTTGTGGAAAAAAAACAAAGCCGGATGACCTGTATCCATGCCGGCACCATTGCCCCTCCCGGAAACCTGCCCCTGTATCAAAGAATTCACAAAATCTTTGAGTCCATGGTAGACCTCATTTCGCGCTACCAACCGGCGGAAATGGCAATGGAAGATATCTTCTTTGCCAAGAATGTCAAAAGCGCTCTGAAAATCGGTCACGCGAGGGGGGCGATCATGGTCGCTGCGGCCCAGTGCGGTCTGGAGGTCTTTGAGTATAGCCCCCTGGAGATCAAGAAGGCGGTTGTGGGGTACGGCAGGGCCACCAAAGAGCAGGTGCGCTCCATGGTCCAGGCCATATTGAACATGGGAGCGATACCTTCTCTGGATGCATCCGATGCACTGGCCACGGCCATATGTCACCTCAACTGGACGCGGTTTGACAAAAAGTCGTGAATGAAGTGCCGCATCGGATAGACGGGTTGGGGAATAATTAGCATCGTCTTTATGCAACGCGATACTGGATGCCAGATGCTCGATGCTGGCCAAAGAGCAAAGACTTTTAAGAGCCCCAAGGACAGGATGTTTCACCAGCATCCAGGAACCGGTATCCAGCATCACGGTTTCACCTGCTCGGAGTGAAGCATTTAAAACCCAGATCTTAAGTCTATATAGAAAGGCAGAGAAACATGATATGATTGCGCAAATGAACGGCATTTTATCTAAGAGCACGACCCAGTATCTGATCATCGACATCAGCGGGATTGGATATGAAGTCATTGCTCCTCTGTCCACCTTCTATGCCCTTCCCGAAGAAAATGAAAATGTGAGTCTCCACATCTATACCCATGTTAGAGAGGACGCGCTCATGTTATTCGGATTTCACACGATCCTTGAAAAGGATCTTTTTATAATGTTGAAATCCGTCTCGGGGATAGGGCCTAAGCTGGCCATCAATATTCTTTCCGGTATGGGCACCCAGGAACTGCTCGATGCCATAGCCCTGGGGGATGCGCCTCGATTGCGGTCCATTCCCGGTGTGGGCAAAAAGACGGCAGAGCGGATCGCCCTGGAGCTCAAGGACAAGGCGGCGGGTATGCGGGAAAAACTGGAAATTGCACCCTTGCCCTCCCTGGACGACAAGGACAGGATGGTCGTGGAGGATGCGGTATCCGCCCTTTTAAATTTGGGATACCCTGCAAAGTCGGCAAAAAA
The DNA here is from genome assembly GCA_019307805.1 of Deltaproteobacteria bacterium. Classification (GTDB taxonomy): domain Bacteria; phylum Desulfobacterota; class DSM-4660; order Desulfatiglandales; family HGW-15; genus JAFDIX01. The sequence continues at coordinate 8,932 of JAFDIX010000044.1, forward strand.
CGCCGTTGAAAAGGTTGCCGCAATGACCGAAGATATAAGCCTGGAAACCCTGATCAAGAAGGCACTCAAAAATTTGGTGTGAAATTTTTGGGATTACCTTTTTCTCCCAACGGGTTGGGAGAAGAACCGGTTTGGTTATATGGTGTTTTATGGAAGAGAGAATCATCGATCCGGAACCCCAGCCGGATGAAATACCCGCAGAAATAAGCCTCAGGCCAAAGAGCCTGGCCGAATGGGTCGGGCAGGAGGAAATTACCAAAAGTCTGCGGGTCTATATCGAGGCGGCCAAAGGCAGATCCGATGCCCTGGACCATGTCCTGTTCCATGGAAATCCGGGATTGGGGAAGACCTCCCTTGCCCATATCATCGCCAATGAACTGGATGTGAATATCCAGACCACATCCGGCCCCGTCATAGAGCGGCCCGGTGATTTGGCGGCCATCCTCACCAGTCTTGAACCCAGAGACGTGCTTTTCATTGATGAAATCCATCGTCTCTCCCACGTGGTGGAGGAGATTCTCTATCCCGCCATGGAGGACTATCAGCTTGACATCATCATTGGGCAGGGTCCTTCGGCAAGGACCATGAAGATCACTCTGCCCCCCTTCACCCTCGTGGGCGCCACCACCAGAACAGGGCTTTTGACACCTCCCCTGAGAGAGCGTTTCGGGGTTATCCTGAGGGTGGAGTTCTACAGTCCGGAAGACCTCAATATAATTGTCAAGCGTTCTGCAAAGCTCCTGGAAATTCCCATTGAGGGAGAAGGCGCCTATGAGATCGCCCGGCGATCCAGAGGGACTCCCCGCGTGGCTAACAGGATCCTTCGAAGGGTCAGGGACTATGCCCAGGTCAAGGCCGATGGAACCATTTCCCGGAAAGTGGCAAAGCAGGCACTGGACATGCTTAATGTGGACGCCAGGGGGCTGGATAAGATGGACCGCCACATCATGCTGACCATCATTGAGAAGTTTGACGGGGGGCCCATCGGGCTCGACACGCTTTCTGCAGCGGTCCAGGAGGAGAAAGACACCCTGGAGGATGTCTATGAACCCTTTCTCATTCAGCTTGGGTACATTAAGAGGACCCCTCGAGGCCGGGTCGTCACAAGGCTGGCCTATGAGCACTTCGGAATCGCCCTGGATGAAAAAAATCAAGTTCAGAAAGAACTCTTCTAGCGTTGACAAAGGCAGTAGATTTCATTAATTTCATGCTCAATTGATACAGCAAGGAGGATGAGCCATTACTGATTTTTCCCAAAACAGCGTCCGCATAAGCACATTCCACGTGCTGAAGCAGGATCGGAAATATTTGAGATCCCGGCTCAAGCTCCACTCCAAATGGAAAAAAACGGTCCTGATTATTCCTCTCCTTGCAAGCGAATTCAGCGATCCCCAAAACCTTCCTGTCTTTGAAAACATCCTCAAGCAGCTCAAAGACGTCAAATATCTCTCCAGCATCATCTTCGGTCTGGACAGGGCCTCCGAAGCGGAAGCCATGCGCTTGATCCAGTGGAACGACGGCCCCGGCTTCAGCAGCATATACAACCAGTTGAATGAGGCGGGTTTTAATATCCAGGAACCGGGCAAGGGCAAAAACATGTTTCTCAGCTTTGGGATTGCCATTGCCCTCGGTGGGGAGTCCATTGGACTCGTGGATGCCGATATCAAGACCTTTAAACGGTTGCAGCTGGAACGCCTCTTCTACCCCGTGGTGGTCCTCAATCACGATTTTTCCAAGGCCTACTATGCCCGTATCAAAGAAAGGGAGTTGTATGGGCGGGTGAAACGCCTGCTCCTGGACCCCCTGCTCCTTTCCCTCAAGCGTAAATTTACTGAGAGCAGGGAAGAGAAGATGCTTCGCCTCATCGATTTTCTGCTGGGCTTTCATTACCAGTTGTCCGGTGAGGTCGTTTTTCATGTAGACCTTTTAAAAAAGATGCGCTTTGCCACAAACTGGGGGGTAGAGATCTTTACCCTCATCGAGGTATACCGAAAGGCCTCCTACGTTGCCCAGGTGATGTTCTCCAGGGAACCCTTTGACCACAAACACCAGGAGGTTTCCGCGGAGGACCGAGGTAAAGGACTCAACCGCATGGCCGTGGATATCGTCACGACCCTGATGAATGCCCTGGTCATCGAAGAGGGTCTTGAAATTTCCGACACCTTTTTCCGGGATCTGGCCATCACCTACCAGGCCGTGGCGGAAGAACAGATCAAGAAATACAGTGATGATGCCGGTTTCAACAATCTCATCTACGACCGGGACGCAGAGGAAAACCTCGTAAAAAACATCTTCCGAAATTCAATCCTCCATGCAGGGGAGTTACTGACTTCTCCATTCCGTATGACAGAGAAGTTTCTGAGATATGTGAACTCCTATCCCGAGTTCAAACCCTTTCTAGAGAAGGGACTTGCCGGAGCGCTCCTTTCGGTTGAGGGAAAATCACAGCAAAGTGTCTTTGAAACGCCGCAAACCGTTTCATGGGAGCGGGTTTCCAACAAACTGCCCCGGATTTTCTATGACCTGATCGAGGTGGTGGAGGCTGAAAAGCAGCGATTCGCCTGAGCCGGTAAAGCCCTTTGCGCAGACCGGTCAAATACCACCAGGGTTAAGGCCCATACTTGATATTTTTTGCACGAGGAAAAGGTTGTCCTGTGCCTGAAGATAGGGAGACTCCCTTTATTGTTATATTTACGGATCTTGATGGAACCCTGCTGGACCATGCCTCCTACAATTGGAGGGCGGCTGAACCGGCTTTGGAACATTGCAAACGTCTCAATATTCCTATAATCCTTGCCTCCAGCAAGACCCGGGCGGAGATGGGGGTTCTCCGCAATGCAATGGGGCTCCAATATCCCTTTATCTCCGAAAATGGAGGGGGGCTTTCTTTCCCCGCAGTGAATGGAGAAAAAGCGCCACCAGGTGCAAGCCTTGTTGAAAACATGTGGCAGCTTTCTCTCGGCACGCCCTATGGGCAGTTGGTCTCCGCCTTGAGGGAAATTCGTGAGGAACTCGGCTGGAGTATCCGGGGCTTCTCGGATATGCAACCCGAAGAGATCTCCCATGTCACCGGCCTCGATCTTGATGCCTCCCGCCTTGCCGCTGAAAGGGAATTTGATGAGCCCTTTTTTCTGGAGAAGGGCGCCGGGGAAAAGGATCTTCTTTATAGGGCTGCCCGTCGCAGGGGTCTCAATATAACCCAGGGGGGACGCTTTTATCATCTCCACGGGGATAATGACAAGGGAGAGGCGGCCAAGAGGCTCACCTCCTGGTATCGGGAAGCCCATCCCCGGGTGCTCACTGCGGCTTTCGGGGACAGCCCTAACGATTTCGGCATGTTGAAACAGGTGGAATATCCTGTTCTGATCCGGTCCTTCCGGGATTTTCCCGGTATTGAAGCGGTCATTCCCGGAGTGAGATTGAGCCGAGAAAAGGGACCCAAAGGCTGGAACACGATGGTATTGAATCTCTTGGCTGAAAAACTGAATTGAGGAGTGTCTAGGAATGTTCGAGAGTGAGGTAAACCCCGAAGGAATAAAAACCGCCGAACTGGTAGTAGCCATCCCTTCTTACAATGAGGCAGACTGCATTGGTTTTCCCACCACCCAGGCGAGTGAAGGGATCGTTAAATTTTTCCCTGACAAAAGCGCTGCGATCATCAACTGCGACAATAATTCGCCGGACAACACAAAGCAGGCCTTTTTGGATACGCCGACCCAGGTTCCCAAGATCTATATCAGCACTCCTCCGGGGATCAAAGGAAAAGGTAATAATTTCAGAAATCTTTTTGAGAAGGTGGTCCAACTCAAGGCAAAGGGGATCGTGGTGGTAGATGCCGACCTCAAGAGCATTACCCCCATGTGGGTCAAACACCTGGGGGAACCCCTTTTCAGTGATTTTTCCTATGTGGCGCCCCTTTATATTCGACACAAATATGACGCCACCATTACCAACAGCATCGCCTACCCCATGTCCCGTTCGCTCTATGGAAGGCGCGTTCGCCAGCCCATTGGCGGAGACTTCGGTTTCAGGGGGGATCTGGCCAAGGCCTATCTGGACAGCAAGGTATGGGACGAATCATCTGCCAATTTCGGAATTGATGTATGGATGACCACCATCGCCTTAAACCAGGGGGGCCAGATCTGTCAATCTTTTATGGGGACGCCCAAGATTCACCGCCCAAAGGACCCGGCCGCATCATTGGGCCCTATGTTCAGGCAGGTGGTGGGGACCATCTTTTCCATGATGACACAATATGAATCCTATTGGCCGCAAATTAAATACAGCAGACCCACCGCCATTTTTGGATTTGGTTTGGGGGAAAACAAGATGCCCCCCAAGGTGGAGGTGGATACCCAGAAGCTATTCCAGAATTTTCATGATGGGTTTGACCAGCATAAGGAAGTCCTGGAAAAAATCCTGTCGGGTGATGTGTTCCTGAAGGTTGAAGAGATTAAAGGAATGAAAGAAAGGGTATTTGACATTCCTACCGACCTCTGGGCGAGAATCCTCTACGACATGGCCATCGCATACCGGGATGCCGTGATTGCCCAGGACGTCATCCTGGAATCACTGATACCCATCTACTTTGGAAGAACCCTCTCATTTGTCAAGAAGACCAAGAGGATGTCCACGCAGCAGGCAGAGGAGGCGGTCGAAGAAGTGTGCGGGACCTTCGAAATGACCAAACCCTACCTCGTGAAGAGGTGGATGGAGAAGTAAAGGATCCTGGCGCATTTAAAATCCCGCCCTGTGATCGCGTCCGTGGAACAAAATTTTCCATTCCCTGCAAAAAGTCCCTCCATTCCATTAAAATACTCCATCTTTCAAAAAAAATAATAGGTTATGCCGTGGCGTCATGCCATCCTGTAACTTGTTGATTTTATTGAACTCTACATGTATTAAAAGAAAACATCTCATTCCCAACTTTTCACTAAGTTTGGGACCACACTACATATTGTGTTTTACCTTGACAAATACCCCAATAAGTTGTATAAATGCCTGAATCTTATAAAAATTTCTCCTTCTGGTTGCAGGTCCATGGCTGATAGCGGCACAAAAATGGGGCGAAGAGATTTTCTACGCAAAACCCCGCCTCTCCTGCTTGGAAGCCTAATGGGGATGTGTGCCCTTTCAAAAGCCTTCGCTTTTCAGCCCCGAATCGCCCTGATAGTTGACGATATAGGATACAGCCACCATAGTGCCGCTCCATTCTTGGATCTCCCGATAGATATCACCTTTTCCATCCTCCCCAAACTCCCGAAATCCCGAGCCCTTGCCCATGAGATCCATGAAAGAGGACACCAGATCATGCTCCACCAACCCATGGAACCCTACAACCGATCGCTGGATCCGGGCCCGGGCGCGCTTTTTGTTGGGGACGGGAATGAAAAGATCACGAATATCCTGGAAGAAAATATCTCCCGCATGCCCCATGCCGTGGGTGTCAATAATCACATGGGGTCACGATTTACCGCCTCGTCCCGGGAGATTTCCGAAGCCCTTCGGGTAGTCAAAAAAAGGAATCTCCTCTTTGTCGACAGCGTCACTTCCAGCCGTTCCAAGGCCTATAAGACTGCAAAAAATCTCCATCTGGCTGCCGGCTACAGAAACATCTTTCTGGACAATATCCCCTGTGTATCTTCCATCCATCGCCAGCTCAAGAGGCTCAAAAGACACGCCCTGCAATTCGGCCGGGGCATCGGGATCGGTCACCCCCATCCTGAGACGGCCGAAGCCATTCGTCACTTTGCAAAGGACCTTGAGGGCTCTGGCATCTCCTTTGTGCACGTATCCCGCCTCATCCGTTCCGCCTGATGTGGACTTCATGGGCGAAATTGCGATACTCTCTTTTTGTGTTACTTTTCTTTTCGCGATTTCTTCTTTTTTTCGTGATTTCGTGATTATTTTTTCTGACCTATTCGCTCACCCTAAAAATGATCCTATCTGCCAACCAACCCTATTTCTCACCCTATCCGGGTTTTTTTTACAAGGCCCGGCTTGCGGACACCCTTGTTCTGCTGGACACGGTGCAGTTTCCCAGGGGGTTTACGTGGCTCACGCGGAACCGATTTAAAAATCACCTGGGAACATTGTGGATGAGTATCCCGGTGTGGAGAAAGGGTCTCGGTTTCCAGGGAATAGACAGTGTGCGCATCTATTGGGAAGGGCGTTGGCGGCGCAAATATCTGGCCAGTCTCGAGACGGCCTATGGCAATGCACCCTATTACAGAGATCATCAAACCTTCTTGGAACGAATTTTTTCAGGGGAGTTTGAAAAACTCATTGATCTGAATCTCACCATCATTCGGTATCTCCTGGAATATTTCCATTGCACCACCGAACTCGTGCTCCTCTCGGAACTGGGGATTGATGCAAAGGGAGACTCTCTTCTCATCCAAATCTGTAAAAAAATGGGGGCGTCCCGTTTCATGGCCCAAAGCGCCTCAAAGAAATATCTGGATGTGGAGACCATCCGGGATGCAGGGATCCATCTCGATTTTATTCCTCCCCCGACACCGGTATATCCCCAGCTCTGGGGAGATTTCATTCCTAACCTTTCCGCCCTTGATCTCGCATTAAACTGTGGGCCCAAGGCCGGGGATATTCTCATGGCAGAAGAAAGGGCTATCGGCTAGTTACCAGCGGTTAAACGATAGGTCGAATTTCTAAATTGATCTTTGGGAGAATAGCGGGTTTAATCGGAGTGTTGGAGTACTGGAAAAATGGGAATACCATCACGCCAATACTCCACTATTCCTCATTGGGCGAAATTTGTATCGGTCTTTCGGAGCAACCGACATGAGCACAGAAAAGATCTATCAGGCGGTTTCAAAGGCAGCGGGAAAATACTACCGGGAGACCCCCTTTCATGATCACCTGGACATGGGGGCCGGTTCCGGTCGGCTCATCCAAGTGTTTCAAAAGCAATTCGGGACCCACTCCAGTGCATGTGATTACACCGACTCTCTTATGGCCCTGCCCGACCAGAAGGTGGATATCATTGACCTGAACAAAGAAAAACGCCTCCCATACCCTGACGCTGTATTTGACATTGTCACAGCCACTGAACTTTTCGAGCACCTTGAAGACTATCGCCAAATCCTTCGAGAAATACGCAGAGTTTTGAGACCCGAGGGGGTCTGCATCCTGAGCACTCCCAATGTACTCAATATCAACTCCCGTGTCCGGTACCTGTGGTTCGGATTTCCGGACCTTTTCGGCCCCCTGCCCTTTGGGGACAGAGCGATTCATTTGACTGCCGGGCACATTACTCCCCTCTCCTATTTTTATCTGGCCCATGCATTGCTTGAGGCCCAATTTTCGTCCCTTTCTCTTTCCTTTGACAAGGTCCAGCGTTCGGGAATCCTCAAGCTGCTCCTGTTCTTCCTCCCCATAAAACTTTTCAGTCAATGGACCTTTCGCAGGGAAATATCCAGGTACCGCACCATTGACAGTAAGAATGCGGATTTCATCAAAGAGATGAACAGCCTCGGCATGCTCCTGGGACGCACCATCATTGTGAGTGCCAGGAAGTAAGGATTCTATTGACACGACCACCCTGATAATATAGCGTGATTTCATTGGCCCGGAATGGACGGGGATTCTTCCTAAAGAACCCTGAACCATGGGGTGCTCTTTCACAATCCGGAAAGCGAATCCTTTTGGTGGTACCGCCTGGATCCCCGGTTTTGGGCGACCGGTACGGTAGACCGTTGAAGTGATATCCCCTGCTGAATAACCAGAAAAACTGTGTCTTGCAAAGGGTCCTTCGGTTCCACTGAAGGACCCTTTTTATTTTCCGGCCCCTCAACAGAAAATGAATTCAACATTGAGCATTCATAATTGATATAGGTGTCTTTGAAAGGGGAAAATTATGGACAGAAAAAAGGTGACCATCGCTGATTTGTTTGAGAAAAAACGGGAAGGAAAGAAGATTACCATGATGACGGCCTATGACTATCCCACGGCCGTGCTTGTGGATCAGGCGGGCATTGACACCATTCTTGTGGGAGACTCCCTGGCCATGGTGATGTTAGGGTATGAGTCCACCGTCCCCGTGACCATGGATGAAATGATCCACCATTGTAAGGCCGTCTATAGAGGCGCCAAGTACGGCTTTATCTTAGGGGACATGCCCTTCATGTCCTACCAGGTCAGCATTGAAAAGGCCGTGGAAAATGCGGGCCGGTTTATCAAAGAGGCGGTATGTGACAGCGTAAAACTTGAAGGGGGCAGCGAGATGGCCCCCGTGGCCGAGGCCATTGTCAAGGCCGGCATTCCGGTCTGTGCCCACATCGGCCTTACCCCCCAGACCGCCACCATGCTCAGCGGTTTCAAAGTCCAGGGCAAGGATGCGGAAAGTGCCAGGGAGTTGGTCACGGCGGCCAAGGACTTTGAGGCGGCAGGATGCTTTATGATCGTCATGGAATGCATTCCTGATCTCCTGGCCGAGCGAATCACACAGGAACTGACGATCCCCACCATCGGTATCGGTGCGGGAAAGGACTGTGACGGTCAGGTCCTTGTCTATCATGATCTGGTGGGTCTGTTTGATCGCTTCACTCCCAAGTTTGTGAAACAGTATGTCGATCTTTCCCCGCAGATCGTAGATGCCCTTGTCCAGTATAAAAAAGAGGTGGAAGAGGGGTCCTTTCCCGGTCCTGAACACAGTTTCGCCATGAAGGCAGAGGAAGCAGAAAAGCTCTAGCCTGGGGCTTCGCCTCCATTGGAATAATGGAATCGGGGGAAGGTGGAATTCGGAAGGCGGGAAAAAGAAGGAGATTTGCTTTGCATTTTTTGGTTGTTGGACCCGGAGCCATGGGATGCCTCTTTGCCGCGCGCCTGAAAATGGCCGGTTATAGTGTCACCCTCCTGGATTACCTTGAGGAGCGTGCCGCACAGATAACCCGGCAGGGCATCCTGGTAGAAGGAGTGTCCGGCGAATATACCGCAAAGGTCCCTGTCGTAACAGGTCAACTTCAGGAAATCCCCGATCAGGTCCTCATATGCGTGAAGGCTTACAAGACCAGGGAGGCCGGCCGGGAAATCAAGGAAGCCATTGGCCCCGGCACGGTCATCGTCACCCTTCAAAACGGCATCGGGAATCTTGAGACCCTGAAAGGGCTCTTCGGGAGTGAAAGGGTCCTTGGAGGAGTCACGTCTGAGGGTGCCACGCTCCTGGCCCCGGGAAAAATTCGCCATGCCGGGCAGGGGGACACCATCGTCGGACCCGGTGAAGAGTCTGACGGCCCTGCCGGGATACTTTTCTCCGCCTTCAACAAGGCAGGTTTCAAGACCCGGGTCGTGGAAGGGGTTGATGACCTCATCTGGGGGAAGCTGATAATCAATGTGGGCATCAATGCCCTGACTGCGATCCTTCGGGTCAAAAACGGACGCCTGCCTGAATTGGCCGGGGCCCGCCGCATCATGGAGGAGGCGGTCCGTGAAGCGGTTGCAATATGCGAGGCCAAAGAAATACAACTTCCCTATCCCGATCCCATAGGGCGTGTCATGGAAGTCTGCCGCGCCACGGCGGGCAATATCGCCTCCATGCTGCAGGATGTGCTGAAAAGTAAAATGACCGAAATTGAGGCCATTAACGGCGCCATTGTCCGGGAAGGACAGGCACTGGGAATCCCCACCCCCGTCAACATGACACTCACCTCCCTGGTCCGGGGAATTCAGGAAACCTACCGGGAGAGCGTTTAGGTCAAATTTTTTTAAACTCCGTTTCAATAGAGTTAACAGGCCGATGAAACGATAGGTCCGTAACTTATTTTCGTTGACACCTCCCCGCTTGTTGTGGCATGTAAAACATTTCACAAGCCTTTCTAAAGACTATACCTCTGTACGTAGTTGGCCTCGGTGAATTGGCACGATGCCCTCGGCGGGTGCCTTTCTAACGGAGACACGCAAAACACTTCTTCACAAAGGAAACGAGGTAAATGTTTTTCTCCATTTCATTATATATTGCATTGGCCGTTTTTGCTTTGGGTCTGATCTATAAGGTCTCCACCTGGTTCCGGTACAAACTCGGTAGAGAGGCCGGTGCCATCCCAACCTCGATCAGGGTCACCAGCGCGGTAAAAGGGATTGTATCAACCCTTTTCAGTGCAAAAATCTTGGTTCTGCTAAAGGCCTTTTTCCTTGATGGGCTCTTACAGTGGAAGGTATTGCAGCAGGATTTTCTCAGATGGTTCACTCACATCTGTATCTATGTCGGTTTTATGCTGCTGCTACTGATGCACGCCCTGGAAAAGCAGATAGGTGCCAACCTGTTTTCAGATTATTCCTCGACCGTCAATCCCTTCATGTTTCTAAGGGATTTTTTCGGGCTCATGGTCATTGTAGGAATTGGTCTCGGGATATACAGGCGCGTTGCCATGAAGTTGCCCCGGCTTCAGATCAATGCCATGGATCGCTATACCATCATCATTCTGGCCATCATCATGCTCTCCGGCATACTGCTCGAGGGCACCAAGATCGTCTCCTATTCACGATTCCAGGATATGGTCGACGATTACGGTGATCCCGATAACAGGGAAGAGGTCAAAGCCCTTGAGTCTTACTGGGTCAAGTATTTCTCTGTGGTCTCACCCAACGAGAAAAGCGCCTTTGATCCGGATACCCTGGCAATGGGCAAGGAGGTCCATGAAATGTCCTGTATGGGATGTCACTCCCGCCCCCAATCAGCATTTCTGGGCTATACCACGGCCAAAATCATCTCCCCCGTGGCCCTTGCCTTGGAGCGTGCAAATATCCCTGATCTGCTATGGTATATCCATTTCCTGGCATGTTTTGCAGGCCTTGCCTTCCTCCCTTTCAGCAAGATGTTCCACGTCTTTACCGGCCCCCTTAGCCTGATGACCAATGCCGTCATGGAGAGGGGAAAATCCGATCCCGCCAATATCGCTACCAGACAGATCATGGAACTGGATGCCTGTACCCATTGCTGCACCTGCACCCTTAACTGCTCCGCCGGCGTCTGGTATGAACATTTTTCCAATACCAACATCTTGCCTTCCGAGAAGCTCATCACAGTCAAATCCCTTGCCTCCGGAAAGGCGTTGAACGAACAGGAGCTTAGAGACCTCAGTGAAGGGGTCTATCTCTGTACCAGTTGCAACCGTTGCACCGTGCTCTGCCCGGTCGGCATCAACTTGCAGGACTTATGGACCAATGTGCGAGAGGTTATTCTGCAAAGGGGATACCCCGAGATGCTTAGCCTCTCACAACTATCATTCTATCGCGGACTCATCAGAGAGAATGGTGTCTCCGATGACTATCAAAGGCCACTCAAAATGGCCAGGGAGGCGATTGTTGAACGCTGTGATCTGATGAAAAATCAACAAGAGCCCCTGTCCATGAAGAAGATTGACAAGGACCTGAAGAACAGCTTGAAACTGTCGGATCAGGCCAATACCTTTATGGCCTGTTTCAGTTGTGAAACCTGCACGACCGTCTGTCCGGTGGTGGCCAACTACGATAACCCCAAAGAGGCCCTCGGACTTCTACCCCATCAGATCATGCATTCCTGCGGTCTGGGGATGAAAGATCTGGCCTTGGGCTCGAATATGCTGTGGGACTGCGTGACCTGTTACCAGTGCCAGGAATACTGCCCCCAGGGGGTTGCTGTAACGGATATCCTCTATGAACTTAAAAACGAGTCTGTCAAGTTCGCAAAACAGCCAAAACAATAGATCACACTTAGGATAAAGATTATGAAATTCGCACTGTTTTTAGGTTGCCAAATACCGGCCCACCTTGGCCAGTATGAATCTTCGGCAAGGGCGGTTTTGGAAAAATTGGATGTGGGCATCGTGGATATAGGGGCATTTAACTGTTGTGGATATCCCGTTAAAAATGTCGATCATGAGGCCTTCGTGCTGTCATCGGCTAGAAACCTGGCCCTGGCCGCAAGAGAGAATCTGGACATCATGAGCCTCTGCAAGTGCTGTTACGGCAGTCTCAAAAAGGCCGATCACCTTTTGAAAGAAAACGCCTCGCTGAGGGATGAAGTCAATAAAATTCTTCATAGGGACGGACTGGAATACGATAGGGATATCCAGGTGAAACACCTCCTCTCTGTCCTCTATCACGATGTGGGCATTGAGGCGATCCAAGAGAAGATCGAGAAGAGTTATAAGGGGCTCCAGATTGCCACACATTACGGCTGCCATGCGTTGAGACCCAGTAAAATCGTCCAGTTTGATGATCCCGTGGCGCCCTCCATCTTCGATCAACTTGTGGAAGCCACCGGAGCGAAGAGCGTTGAATGGGCCACTAAGGTTGAATGCTGCGGCAGTCCCTTGCTGGGGATCAATGACGAGCTCTCCATGGATTTGACCCAAAAGAAGCTGGCGGACGCCAGGAAATCCGGTGCGGATTACCTCTGCACGGCCTGTCCTTACTGTCAGATGCAATTTGATAGGGTTCAAAACAGGATATGCGCGACCCGTGGAATAAAACACCAGCTCCCTGCTATCCTCTACACCCAGTTGCTCGGGCTGGGCATGGGTATCCAAGGGGATGCACTGGGGCTGGAGTTGAATCGGATATCCCTTGAAGGTATCGAGCATTTTTTCATTGCGTCAGATGAGAACGCGGCAGCGTGATTGTTGCGACATTTCAAAAAGGAATGGAAACCAAAGAACAAAAGGTAGGAAA
>JAFDIX010001015.1 GCA_019307805.1 Deltaproteobacteria bacterium
GTCTGAATTTGCCCGTGCACTCGACACCTTCGGAAACCGACGGGAAGGCGCAATCAAGGCTGTGGTGGAACCCAACGGAGAAGAGTAGGACGGCGGTGAGTCGAGAATCCAAGAAACCGGGATAATCGAAAAAAGACAAATTTTTGCCATTGAATTGCATTATTTTACACAATCTGGTTGTTATGAAAACACCTTTATCCTCATTTCAGAAATAAATACTTCATATTGTGAAAGGGGTGTCAGGTCTCAACATTTGACATTTTCAAATATGATAAATATTTGTCAGAGTCAGGTTTTGAAATGATTGTTTGCCTGAGACGGGAATAGGAGTGGTTGAATATATTCCTGGTAGGCACCGCATTTTCTTTTCCGTATGCAATTTTGGCAAACCTCCACATGCTTTTTCGGCATGCTTCGATGCTTCGGACAAATTACAAATTTATTTTCGCTTTCCTTCATTTTCCGATCTATAATACATTAGCTTTCCTTCATTTTCCGATCTATAATACATTAAAAAGATATTGAAAATTTCCGGACAATATAATCTAAGTAAACGCGTAACCCTATCATATTTTGCCGAAGAAAGCTTTTTGCCTCACGGAAAGGAGTGCCAGGTCTCGACATTTGAGATAAAAAAGTGTTGATTGTTGAGACCTGACACTCTTCACGCTTTGGGAAATAGAGAGAAATAGATCAATACGGAAGAAAATTGAATCAAAACTTAATAAAGGAGAAAGAAATGAGGTTCAAGAATAAAGTCGCAATTGTCACCGGCGGGACTACGGGTATTGGCAGGGAGACGGCTATTCTTTTTGGTGAGGAAGGAGCCAAGGTCATTCGTGAAGAAAGCCTCTGATGCCAAAAAACTGACGGATGTGGCCGTAAAGGAGTTCGGAACAATTGACATACTGTGCAATAACGCTGGAATTTCAATCGTAAAGCCGGTCCATGAATTCACAGAGGAGGAATATGACGCGATCATGGATACCAATCTGAAAGGGGCCTTCCTCTGCTCCAAATACGCCATACCTGTCATGATAGAGCAGGAGGCCGGCGCCATAGTAAATACCGCTTCCATATGGTCCCATACCGCCTATCCGGAGTGGTCCATCTACTGTGCCTCAAAGGGCGGCCTCCTGATGCTGACGAGGGCGATGGCTGTGGATTTGGCTCCTCACAATATCCGGGTTAACTGCGTCTGCCCGGGTGCCTTAGCCACCGAATTGACGATTAAGGCCATTGAATCGTCTCCAGATCCAGCCAACACAAGGAAGATATTCGAAGATATCCATCCTTTGCGGAGAATGGGAGAACCCAGGGAGATCGGAAAGGCTGTGCTCTTCCTGGCCTCGGACGATGCCGGGTGGATAACAGGTACGGATCTCTCCGTTGACGGGGGTCGAAAGGCGAGAGACCGCTCTGTCCATGACACGTTCGGATGATCCTTTACTTCTAAGAATAGGAGGGAATCATGAGAAAATTATGGCCATGGGTCCTGTGTATGTTGCTTGCACTTGGCTTCAGCTCCAGCGCCACGGCAGCAGGAAAGGTCCTCCTGGTGCAGAGTTATCACCAGGGATACTCCTGGTCCGATGACATCGCAGAGGGGGTGAGGAAGGGGCTTCAGGGAAGCGGTGCGACTCTTGAAGTGTTTTACATGGACACCAAGCGAAAAACCAGTGAGGCGTGGAAAATGCGGGCCGGGGCGCTGGCAAAGGAAAAGGTGGCGGCCTTCAAGCCCGATGTTGTCATCGCGGCCGATGACAATGCCCAGTCCTATTTCGCAAAGGACTATGTCGGCCTTTCCCGCCCGCAAATCGTCTTTTGCGGGGTGAACGCCGAGGCCTCCACCTATGGCTACCCTGCGGCAAACGTCACGGGAATCCTCCTGCGGCAAACGTCACGGGAATCCTCGAGAGGCCATTCTTTGTGCAGTCCCTGGAGTTGCTCAGCAAAATCAAGAAAAACGTTCGGACTATTGCTCTCATAACAGATGATGGCCCAACATCGGATGCTATACTGGTCTATATTAAGACGTTGAAATCACCTCTCAGGCTCCTTTCGCTTGACCAGCCTTCAACGTTCCACGAGTGGCAGACCGCCGAGTCAGGGGAAGAGCATGGGCTTACGGCCGCTGAAATTACGAAAAAAATCTTGAGAGGTAAAAAGGCCGGCGATTTTCCCATACGTACGGCCAAAAAAGGGAAGGTTACTATCAACCTCAAAACAGCCCAAAAACTGGGTATTGATATCCCTGCTTACATTGTCCAATCGGCACAGCACATTATCGAATAACAGAAAGAGAAAAAGAATAAGACAAGGGTGTCAGGGCTCAAATTTGACAACCCAAAAAGGCCAATTGACGGATTAATAAAACCTCTGTGAGGTAATTCCGGGTAAAATCCTAACACACGAGGAGGGTGTAAATGATACGGGCATGTCAGACTTTATTATTGATTTGTATATCAATGCTTATTGCAGGACCTGCTCTGGCCCAGGACCCCATCATCTTTCCTGCCAAAGGGCAGAGCCAGGACCAGATAGAACGGGACAAGTTTACCTGCTACCAGTGGGCCAAAAATGAGACCGGGTTCGATCCCATGAAGGCGCCCCCGCCATATGCCCCGCCGCCCCAATCGAGGGCCGGCCATGGTGACACCTTCAAGGGTGCTGCGATCGGTGCCGGCGCAGGAGCCATATTCAAGCGGAAGGGATCACGGAGCAAAGGGGCGTTGACCGGCGCCCTGATCGGCGGCGTGCTCGGGGGCATAAGGGAGAGCCATGAGAGGCGGAAGCAAAAACGAAATCGACAACAATATGAGCAGCAGCGGGCCAATGCATATGCGGCCAAGCGCAACACCTACAATCGGGCCTACACAGCATGCCTGGAGGGAAAAGGATACACGGTGAAGTAAATCAGTATGGAGTATTGGTAGAGAAGAAAGGATGTCATCATGAAAAAATATGTGATTACAGGTATAACCCTTTTGTTTTTTTGTATAACGCCGTTCAATGCATTTGGCGGTGATTTTGACGGGACCAAGGACCTGATATGTGCCTGCATGCGGGTTATTGAATGCAGCCCGGACGGCGATTGTAGTGAAGCCATGGTTGAGGACGTGGGCATTCCTCAGTTTCTTCAGATCAATTTTGAGAAAAAGATAATCCCCAATGGGGGGAGAACCACGTCCCTTCAAAAATCAAAAATCTGGAACGCATTGACGGAAAGCTGATTCTGCAGGGTGCGGAAGACGGCCTGATCGAAGTGCAGGACGGGGCGGCCTGGAGCATAGCGATTTCCGAGGAGACAGGCAAGATGGTCTTGACGGAGTCTGCAGACCGGATGGGTTTTGTTATTTTTGGCGCCTGCACACCTTTTTAGTCTGTCTTGATTTCCCGTCCGCCCTTGTATTCGGGGTATTTAAATCCGCCCGGGACAAAATCCGCTTTTGGGGACGTCAGTGGTTGATACATCCTGGGCCGGCGATCCTTGAGGTAGTTGTATTTAGGCGCCGGGTGGGTCATACCGTAGTAAGCCGGGATGCAGTCCGAGATCAACATGGTGTCCTGCTGGTGTCCCGCTTGAACGATAATATCCCCGTGGGGCCCGATGATAATGGAGTTGCCCCGGTAGTGCCATTGATCTTTGCCCCGTTTTTCGTACCCCGCCCGGTTGGAATAAGCGAAAAAGACGTTTTTGGAGTAGGCATGGGCCGGCAGGAGCAGGGTGGAAATGTCCGGATATGGCACGGCACTGCGCTTTCCATTGGGCAAGGTATAGTAACCGTCGGCTGCGGTGGGGCCGATGATCAGCTTGGCCCCGCCCAGGGCCAATATCCGGGATAGTTCCGGGAATTCGTTTTCGTAACAGTTGAGCACCCCGACCTTGAACCCAAAGACTTCGAACACCGGCGGCAATTCATCCCCGAA
>JAFDIX010000045.1 GCA_019307805.1 Deltaproteobacteria bacterium
AGCGTACATCCTGACCAAGGAGGAGGGAGGACGGCACACGCCGTTTTTCAATGGATACAGGCCGCAGTTTTATTTTCGGACTACGGATGTGACGGGAGTGGTGACATTGCCCGAAGGTGTTGAGATGGTAATGCCCGGTGACAACGTGTCCATTGAGGGCGTGCTGATCACCCCCATAGCCATGGAGAATGAACTGCGATTTGCCATCCGTGAGGGCGGTCGTACTGTGGGCGCCGGCGTGATCAGTGAGATTATTGAGTAAAAGGGCCTGTGAAGGAAGGGGAGTTCGAAAATGAGTAAATTGATCACCAATCAGAAGATACGCATCAGGCTAAAGGCCTATGATCATAAGCTTCTGGACCAGTCTGCCATGGAAATTGTTGAGACGGCAAAGGAGACCGGTGCCAAAGTAGCGGGCCCCATTCCCCTTCCCACGGTGATAAACAAGTATTGTGTTTTGAGATCACCCCATGTGGACAAAAAGTCCAGAGAACAGTTTGAGATCAGAACGCACAAAAGGCTGTTGGACATTTTGGAGCCGACCCAACAGACTGTGGATGCGCTCATGAAACTTGACCTTTCTGCGGGCGTGAATGTGGAAATAAAACTATAGGGCACGGGGAGTTGCGTTCTCATGGGCAAAAAGCTGTATGGTAAAAAACTAGGCATGACCCGCTATTTTTTGGATGAGGGGGGCAGTACCCCTGCGACGATCATCAAGGCCGGACCGTGCGTCGTTATTCAGAGGAAGACGGTCGATAAAGACGGCTATGAGGCCATTCAGGTGGGCTTTGGGCTGCAAAAGGAAGACCGTATCAACCGCCCGATCCGGGGGCATTTAAAAGCTGCAGGAGAACGTGTCTTCAGGCACCTTCGGGAAATTCGTGTGGATGATGCCAGCCAGTTCGAGCTTGGGCAGGAAATCGGCGTCGATATTTTCAGCATTGGAGACACGGTTTCAGTGACGGGGCATAGCAAGGGCCGCGGTTTTGCCGGGGTCATCAAGCGATGGGGCTTTTCGGGAGGCAATTCGACCCATGGGTCCAGGTCCCACAGGGTGCCCGGCTCCATTGGAATGAGCGCGACGCCGGGAAGGGTCGCCAGGGGCAAGAAAATGCCCGGCCGGATGGGAAACCAGAAAACGACCATCAAAAATCTGAAGGTTGTGGATGTAAGGCCGGACATGGGAATCATCGCCCTGAAGGGAGCTGTCCCGGGCAGTAAAAACAGTATTCTTGAAATCAGCAGGGCATAGGGATTGATAAGAAATTTCAGGGCCTGCAGTCTGGAAAGAATGGGGGCCCTGATTTTTGAAGAGAAGCATAGGGGCGCAAAGAATGGCAGTAGTTGATGTGTATAACCTTCAGAATGAAAAGACCGCTCAGGTGGATTTGAAAGAAGAGATCTTTCATGTCGCCGTTAAAAGCCATATTCTTCATCAGGTTGTGGTGAGTCAACTGGTGGATAGAAGAACCGGAAGCGCCAGGGCAAAGGGCCGCTCAGAAGTAAAGGCTTCAGGCAGCAAACTCTGGAGGCAGAAAGGTACCGGACGGGCCCGGGTGGGAGCTGCCTCGTCACCCACACGCAGGGGAGGAGGCGTTGCATTTGGCCCGGTTCCACGAAAGTTCCATAAAAAGGTCCCCAAAAAAGTGCGAAGGGCGGCTTTGAGGATGGCGCTGACGGACAAACTCCAGAATGATCGGCTGGTCGTGATCGATGATTTTGATTTTCCCGAGATCAAGACGGGGCACTTTGTGGAGGCCATGAGGAATTTCGAGGTCAGGAAGGCGCTCATTGTGGTTGAGGACAAAAATGAGAATCTAGAGAAATCATCGAGAAATGTCCCCTGGGTAAAGGTGTTGAGACATGAAGGACTCAATGTTTACGACATTCTCAACCATGACCATCTTTTTTTAGCCCAATCGGCCATTGGAAAGATAGAGGAGGCGCTGGTTCCCTGATGGATATCTTCAAAGTTATAAAGGAACCTCACATTACGGAAAAGGGGACCATTCAAAAGGAACTCAATAACCAAATGGTGTTCAAAGTCCACCCGAAGGCCAATAAAGTGGAAATCAGGCGTGCCGTGGAAACCCTTTTCAGTGCAAAGGTGCTGGATGTCAAGACCGTGAACATGAAGGGAAAAAAACGCCGTTTGGGCCGAAGTGTAGGGAAGAGGTCTGACTGGAAAAAGGCGATCGTAAAGCTGGCTCCCGGTGAAAAAATTGAATTTTTTGAGGGCATGTAATGCATAACAGGGAGCAACAGGGAAAAGGTCAGGCGGTACGGAGAAAAAAATGACCATCAAACGTTACAAACCAACTTCACCGGGTCGGAGATTTCAGACGTACTCCACAATGGAGGAAATCACCAAGAAAGGTCCGGAAAAAAAGCTTTTAAGACCCCTTAAAAAGTCCGGGGGCAGAAACGCCCTGGGCCGGATTACCAGCAGGCACAGGGGCGGAGGCCATAAAAGACATTACAGGATTATAGACTTTAAGCGTGACAAAGAGGGAATCCCCGCACGTGTGGCGAGCATTGAGTACGACCCGAACCGCTCAGCCCATATCGCCCTGCTTCACTACGAAGATGGGGAAAAGCGGTACATATTGGCGCCCCAGGGGCTTAAAGTGGGGGATCGGGTCGCCTCAGGGTCCGGCGTGGAGATAAGAACAGGGAATTGTGCGCCTTTGAATGATATTCCCCTGGGAACTCCCGTTCACAACATTGAGTTAAATGTGGGCCACGGCGGACAAATAGCCAGGGGTGCAGGGGGATATGCGCAGCTCATGGCCAAAGAAGGGAAATACGCCCTGGTCAAGCTCCCTTCCGGGGAGGTCCGAATGATTCCCCTGGGTTGCAAGGCAACCATTGGGCAGGTGGGGAATCTGGAGCATGAAAATGTCCGCCTCGGGAAGGCTGGAAGAAACCGATGGCGGGGCAGAAGACCACATGTTCGGGGCGTTGCCATGAACCCGGTGGACCATCCCCATGGGGGCGGTGAAGGAAAATCGTCGGGCGGTCGGCATCCTGTGACCCCCTGGGGTGTACCGACAAAGGGCTACAAGACACGGGTGAAGAAGGCAAGTGACAGGCTCATTGTAAAAAGAAGGAAGTAATATCCGTCCCTCCGGGGCGGCGTGAATGCATAACAAAGCGTTTCCATTACATAGGGCCGAGGTTATCAAGGAAGATTTCAACGTCAGTCAATTTTCTAACAAGGGGAGGATGTTGTGCCACGATCGGTAAAAAAGGGACCATTTGTTGATGACCACCTCATGAGGAAGGTCCTGAATTCAAATGAAACGAACAGTCGGCAGATTATCAAGACCTGGTCCAGGAGATCCATGATCCTCCCTGAGTTCGTCGGTGTCACCTTTGCCGTTCACAACGGGAGGAAATTTATTCCGGTATTTGTGACTGAAGACATGGTGGGCCATAAGTTGGGTGAATTCTCACCGACCAGGACATTTTTCAGTCATGCAGGAGACAAAAAAACACGACTGAAGGGGGCCAAGTAATAATGGAAGTGCGGGCGGCGGCAAAATATATCAGGATTTCACCACGAAAGGCCAGGCTCATGATGAACCAGATTCGGGGGAAGAAGGCCGAAGAGGCATTGAACCTCCTTTCATTCTCTCCCCAAAAGAGTGCCTTTTTGCTCAAAAAGCTCATCAACTCAGCGGTTGCAAACGCCTCAGAGAACGCTGGCTTGGACGTGGATAATCTGTATATTAAAAAACTCTTTGCCGATGAAGGACCCACACTGCGAAGATTTCGCCCCAGGGCCATGGGAAGGGCGACAAAAATCCGAAAGAGGACGAGTCATCTCACTGTAGTGCTCGATGAAATCAAGTGAGAGAAAAAATGGCCCCTTGGGCTGCAGACTGCCAAGACAAATGATTTTGATGGAGGTGAATATTGGGACAGAAAGTTAACCCGATAGGCTTTAGGTTGGGGATCAACAGGGACTGGGACTCACGCTGGTACGCCGGGAAGGAATACCATGAATTTGTCTTGGAGGATTATCAGATAAGGAAGTTTTTGAAAAAAAGACTCTTCCAGGCAGGGATCTCCCGAGTTGAAATCGAGCGGGCCGCCAACAAAGTGAGAATCAAGTTATATACCGCGAGACCGGGACTGGTCATTGGGAAAAAAGGATCCGAAATTGAGAATGTGAAGCGGGGCCTGGAGAAAATAATCGACAGGGAAGTCATCATTGATATTCAGGAAGTGAGAAAACCTGAAGTGGATGCCCAGTTGGTGGCAGAGAATATTGCCCTTCAGCTTGTCCGGCGTGTTTCTTTTCGCCGTGCCATGAAAAAGGCTGTGAGTTCGGCCCTTCGGTTCGGTGCCCTTGGGATCAAGATAGCCTGTGCAGGCAGACTCGGGGGGGCTGAAATGGCCCGCAGGGAATGGTATCGCAAAGGCAGGGTTCCTCTGCATACCATTCGGGCCGATATTGATTATGGAACTGCCGAGGCTTTCACCACCTATGGGGTCATTGGCGTGAAGGTATCCATATTTAAGGGAGAAATTTTACCGGATAAAAAGGTCTAGGATCGAATATGTTAAGCCCAAAAAAAGTCAAATATCGTAAAAAACAAAAGGGTCGAATGAGGGGCGGGGCCATGGGAAAAGGAAGTTCCCTCGAGTTTGGCGATTACGGACTCCAGGCTCTGGAATGCGGTTTTATGACGGCCCAACAGATTGAATCGGCCAGAGTCGCCATTACGCGCCATGTGAAACGTGGTGGAAAAATCTGGATTCGCGTGTTTCCGGACAAACCCTTTACCAAAAAACCGGCTGAGACCAGAATGGGTAAAGGAAAAGGAGCTCCTGAGGGCTGGGTCGCCGTAATTAACCCGGGAAGAATTTTGTACGAAATGGAAGGCGTCGGAGAAAGTACAGCCGTAGAAGCCTTTCGGCTCGCAGGACATAAACTGCCTTTCCCCACAAGATTTGTAAGCAGGAGATAGCAACTGTGAAGGCGAAAGAATTACGCGATTTGAGTGTGGAAGAACTCAGGGAAAAGGAGCAGGGGTTGAGCCAGGAGTTGTTCAATTTGAGATTTCAAAAGGCTACAGGACAACTGGGTAATACCGCAATGTTGCAACTTGCGAGGAGAGACCTGGCCCGGGTAAAGACCCTGCTAACAGAGTTGGAAATCAAAGGGTAATGAATCAGGTGGAGTTTTCATGATGGAACGGGGCAAACGGAAGAACCTGACAGGTGTGGTGGTTGGCGATGGAGCGGACAAAACGGCCATGGTGCTCGTCAGCCGAATCAAAAAACACAGGACCTACGGCAAATACATCCGGAGCCAGAAAAGATATATGGTCCATGATCCACAGAACACATGCCAAATCGGAGACCGGGTGCGGATTATCGAATCGAGGCCCGTGAGCAAAAGAAAACGATGGCAAGTGATAGAAGTTATTGAAACCATCGGTCAGTAGAACCAACACTGGAGCAGGGAAATGATTCAGACGCAGACACGACTCAAGGTAGCAGATAACTCCGGAGCAAAATCCCTCCTGTGTATCAAGGTTCTTGGCGGTTCCAGGCGGAGGTACGCCAGTGTGGGTGATGTGGTGGTTGTATCAGTGAAAGAGGCCATGCCCAATTCCAAAGTGAGAAAAGGGGATGTCATGAAGGCAGTGGTCGTCAGGACCAAGAAGGAACTTCGACGGGCGGACGGGTCTTATATTAAGTTTGACGATAATTCGGCAGTCCTCATTAACGAACAAAACGAGCCGGTGGGTACGAGAATTTTCGGCCCCGTGGCCAGAGAACTGAGGGCCAAGAACTTTATGAAGATTATATCCTTGGCCCCGGAAGTCCTCTAGATCTCTCAACGGCATTGATCGGAGCGGAGTAAAACATTGCGAAAGAAGCACCCATATATCAAAAAGAGCGACAAGGTTGTTGTTTTGGCAGGGAAGGAAAAGGGGAAGATCGGAACAGTCCTGAGGATAGAGAAGGACATGGACTGCGCCGTTGTGGAAAAAGTGAACATGGTAAAGAGGCACACCAGGGCGGGCGGGAAAAATGCCCAGGGGGGTATCGTTGAGAAAGAGGCCCCCATTCACATCTCCAACCTGATGCTGGTCTGTAGCAAATGCGCCGAGCCCTCAAGACTCGGAATACGTATTCTTGATGATGGCTCGAAGGTTCGCGTTTGCAAGAAGTGCGGCGAATTGCTTGACGTCTGATGGGTTCGCCTTCTTTGTTTGGCTTTCACACAACCTTCAAGTGGCCTAAAATTAATGAAATACTTCCACCCCCATGTCTGGTGGACAAAGGCCACTTTGTAAAATAGCATTGATTTGAGGAGGTTTTTTTGTCTCGAATAAAAGAAAAATATCAAACGGAAGTGGTCCCGGCCCTGATAGAGAAATTTGCCTACAAAAGCATCATGGCCGTACCAAAGCCGGAAAAAGTTGTTTTAAACATGGGCCTTGGGGAGGCAATTTATAATATCAAGGTTCTGGACAAAGGGGTTGAGGAACTGACCCTCATTGCCGGGCAAAAGGCGGTAGTGACCAAGGCCAAAAAGTCGATTGCCGGGTTCAAGCTCCGTGAGGGTATGCCCATTGGATGCATGGTAACGCTCCGGTCGGACAGGATGTACGACTTCATCGACAAACTGTTCAATGTGGCGCTTCCCCGGGTAAGAGATTTCAGGGGCCTGTCCCAGAATATTTTTGACGGCAGGGGCAACTGCTCTGTTGGGATCAAGGAACAGATTATTTTTCCTGAAATCGACTATGACAAGATTGACAAAATCACGGGCTTGAATATTTCCATTGTGACAACAGGGAAAACGGACGCTGAAGGCCGTTTTTTATTGAAACTTCTAGGCATGCCTTTTAGGAACTGAATGGGAGGGAATCTTGGCAAAAAAATCCCTTATTGCCAAAGCGCGCAGAACACCGAAATTTTCAACACGCCGGTACAACAGGTGCCCCATATGCGGTAGGCCCAGGGCCTTTTTGAGAAAATTCGGCCTTTGTAGAATATGTTTTCGAAACATGGCCTTGAGGGGTGAAATACCAGGAGTGATCAAATCCAGTTGGTGAGAGGTAAAACCGCTGGAATTTAATTACAGGGAGCAAGTTCAATGAGCATGAGCGATCCTATAGCAGATATGCTGACCAGGGTCAGGAACGCGACCATGGTATCCTATGATACCGTGGATGTTCCTGCATCCAAATTGAAAATCGCCCTTACGAAGATCCTGAAATCTGAAGGTTTCATAAAGAATTACAAGATCCTCTCTCGACAGAGACAGGATGTGATCCGGATCTTTTTAAAATATGATGATGAGGGTGAGTCGGTCATCGGGGGACTCAAGCGGGAGAGCAAGCCCAGCTGCCGGGTCTATTCAAAGGCGGACCAGATCCCCGGCGTTTTGAGTGGCTACGGTGTTAGTGTCCTTTCCACTTCAAAAGGGGTTGTGACCGACAAAGAGGCCAGAAAGATGGGCGTAGGCGGGGAAATATTGTTCTCCATTTGGTAGTATCGACTGCGCTCAAGGCATAGGCTGAAAGGCCTGTTTAATTTAAAGCTGGAGGTCATTAATGTCACGTATAGGCAAAAAGCCTATTCCCATACCAAAGGATGTGAAGGTCGATCTGAAGGGTGACCTTTTGACCGTGAAGGGGCCAAAAGGGAATCTTCAACGGAAGGTGGATCCCAATGTACAGATCCGGACCGATACCGACCAGATCGTCCTTACCGTGCAAGCAGAGACAAAGAAATTAAAATCTCTCCATGGGCTCTACAGGGCCCTGGTGTCCAATATGGTCATCGGTGTGAGCCAGGGGTTCGAGCGCGCACTGGAGATTGTTGGGGTTGGCTACAGGGCAGAAATGTCCGGAAAGACCATGGTTTTGCACCTGGGATATTCCCACCCCATCAATTACCCTTTGCCGGAGGGAGTGGAAGCCAAGGTTGAGAAGACCAAAATCACCCTTGCGGCAATTGACAAAGAGGTTCTAGGGAGGGTCGCAGCCAAAATTCGAAGCTTCCGGGCACCTGAACCTTACAAGGGCAAGGGCATCAGATACGCCCAGGAAAGGATCAGGCGTAAAGCGGGGAAAACAGGCGTCAAGTAGAAACACGGGCCTTTGCTGCGTAGGGGAATACTTGGCTGTTTGTGGGAATGAAACCAATCGGAAAGGTAAGGCAATAGGGTTAAAACCATGGCATCACTAAAAAGGGCACAGGCAAGATTGAGGAGAAAAGAGAGGGTAAGGAAAAAAATCAGGGGAACCCCAGAGAAGCCCAGACTCTCTGTTTTTAGGAGTTCAAAACATATTTATGCCCAGATAATAGACGATGGGTCAGCACACACGGTTTTGGAGTCCTCATCCCTTGCAAAGGATATCCGGGCGACCCTTGGCGGGCGCGGCGGCAACAGGGAAGGGGCTGCTATTATCGGACAAAGCATTGCCAAGAAGGCGCTGGAGAAAGGTATCAAGAGGGTCGTTTTTGACAGAAATGGTTTTCTGTACCATGGCCGCATCAAAGCGCTTGCCGAAGCAGCGCGGGAAACCGGCCTGGAGTTCTGAAATCCTGTTTATAAAATTACTCACCGAACACTATCCGGTAATAACGCATATTGAGGGAGAGAGTCATTGTATAAGAAGGAAGAAGAAAGTCAGTTCATAGAGAAGGTCGTTCATATAAACAGGGTTGCCAAAGTGGTGAAGGGGGGGCGTCGATTCAGTTTCAGTGCCATTGTGGTCGTGGGGGATGGGAATGGCACGGTAGGTGGCGGTCTCGGCAAGGCAAATGAGGTCCCCGAGGCCATCCGAAAGGGTATTGAAAGGGCCAAAAGGGAGATGAAATCCGTGCCGGTCATTGATGGTACCATACCCCATGAGGTGATCGGGAGATGGGGCGCCGGCAAGGTTTTGTTAAAACCTGCAAATGCAGGGACGGGTGTTATTGCAGGCGGGGCGGTCAGAGCTGTTCTGGAGGCCGTCGGTGTTCATAATATCCTAACCAAATGTTTGGGGTCCCACAATGCACACAACCTGGTGAGGGCGACCTTGAAGGGTTTGCAATCATTGCGCAGTCCTGAAGAAATCGCCCGACGCCGAGGAAAGGACTTGGAGACGACCACTTCCTGAGAGACTGTTCTTCGGGAGATATTACGGAGCAGCCGGGCCAAGAGCACGTGAAAGAGAGCGCTGAACATGGGTGATACAATTACTTTGACATTGGTAAAAAGCGGCATAGGAAAAGAAAAAAAGATTCGGCAGACCCTAAGGGGCCTCGGCCTGACAAAAATGCACAAAACGGTCACCCTGAAAAACACCCCTGCCATAAGGGGCATGATCCGCAAGGTCGGCTTTATGGTTAGGGTGGAGGGTTAACACATAGGGAGATTGTTATGAGAATTCATGATCTAAGTCCCCGAGAGGGTTCTCGGAAAAATAGAAAAAGGGTGGGGAGAGGGCCGGGATCCGGCCATGGAAAAACTTCCTGCCGGGGTCAAAAGGGACAGAAGTCGCGTTCCGGTGGGAGTATTCCTCCGGGTTTCGAAGGGGGGCAGATGCCACTCCAGAGAAGACTTCCAAAACGGGGTTTTACAAATACAGCAAAGAAACGTTATGCGATCATCAACCTCAAGGACCTGGGTCGGTTTGAACCCAATACCGAGCTTGATGCGGCCGCGTTGAAAGAATCCGGACTGGTGGGCCATATAAGGGATGGCATTGCGCTACTGGGAGATGGGGATATATCCCATCCCCTGACTGTGAAAGTGCACAGGGCCAGCAGGAAGGCAATAGAGAAAATGGAGGCTGCGGGCGGTAAGGTAGAAATCATATGATTGGCGGCGTACAAAACATTGCAAAAATCCCTGAGCTGAAAAAGAGGGTTATCTTTACACTCCTGATGCTGGCCGTGTACCGACTGGGATGTCATATCCCTACCCCGGGAATAGATGGGGCCGCTCTGGGGTCTTTTTTCAGCTCACAACAAGGGACCTTGTTCGGTCTTTTTGACATGTTTTCCGGGGGCGCTCTCAGCCAGATGTCCGTGATGGCCCTCGGCATCATGCCCTATATCAGTGCTTCCATTATTCTGGAACTGCTGACGGTGGTCGTTCCCTATCTTGAGAAGCTGAAAAAGGAAGGGGAACAGGGGCGTAAGAAGATTACCCAGTACACCCGCTACGGAACGGTCGTTCTCAGCATGATCCAGGGATTTGGTATCGCCATTGGCCTTGAGCGGATGAGTGTGGCCGGAGCAAGTGTGGTCCCTCAGGGTGGTTGGGGGTTCAGGATCCTTGCGGTTATCACCCTTGCAGCCGGTACGGCCTTCCTCATGTGGCTGGGAGAGCAGATAACGGAGCGGGGGATTGGAAACGGAATTTCTCTGATTATCTTTGCGGGAATCGTTGCACGCTTTCCCCAGGCCGTAGGCAATTCTATTCGACTGGTGAGTGCGGGACAGATTACCCCCTTTTTCATGGTGCTTCTGGTGGCCTTCATGGTAGCGGTCGTCGGAGTCATTGTTTTTGTCGAGAGGGGACAGAGGAGGATTCCCGTTCAATATGCAAAAAGGGTTGTGGGTCGCAAGATGTACGGAGGCCAGAGTACCCATCTGCCCCTTAAGGTAAACACGGCAGGCGTGATACCTCCCATATTTGCTTCATCCATTATTATGTTTCCGGCAACAATAGCCAGTTTTGTGGATGTCAATAAAGAAGTTGCATGGTTGCAGTTCGCGGTGAATCTCCTGAACCCGGGAAACATCGTATACATATTGATTTTTGTCATGTTTATCATTTTCTTTTGTTATTTCTATACTGCCGTACACTTCAACCCCGTCGATGTCGCCGACAATATGAAACGATACGGAGGTTTCGTCCCGGGCATTCGACCAGGGAAAAACACTGCTGAGTATATAGACCGGGTTTTGACGAGAATTACGTTCAGCGGTGCCATTTATGTGTCATTGGTATGTGTGCTTCCACAGATTTTGATTAGCCAGCTTCACGTGCCATTTTACTTCGGCGGTACCGCCCTTTTGATTGTAGTGGGGGTTGCTCTGGACACGTCAAACCAGATCGAATCTCACATGTTGAGCAGGCACTATGACGGCTTTATGCGGAAGGGACTGACAAGGTCGGGGTAGCCCG
>JAFDIX010000407.1 GCA_019307805.1 Deltaproteobacteria bacterium
TCGATGGCGTTGTCAGGCTTTTCTTTGCGAAGATAGGCATTGCCCCGATTGTTGAATGCCCTTGCATACCGCGGGTTTATCTCTATGGCCTTGTCGTAATCTAAGATGGCCTGATCATATCGGTCCTGGGCAGAGTAGGATATTCCCCGATTGTAGTAGGCCATGGCCAGCCTGGGGTTGATTTGGATAGCGCGTGTGAAATTCTCGATAGCCTGGATATTTTTACCATTGTGGGAATAGGCAAGGCCCAGATAGGTGTAGGCCATGGCATTGGTGGGGTCCAGGTCAACGGCCTCTTTATGATCAGAAAGCGCCTTGCGAAAGCGGCCGTTTACATCCTGTACGACCCCGCGGTAGGAATAGGCCATGGCAAACCTGGGATTCATTTTTATGGCTTTGGCATATCTTTCGATGGCTTTGGCCCATTCCCCCCTCATGGCGTATTGTGCTCCCTTCAGGAAGGCAATGGCCGTTTGGGGTTTCAGCTTTCCATTATTCACATCTTCAAGGGCCTTCAGGTAGTCTTTTACAGGTGCATAGTGGGGGTCTACCTTCAAGGCATTTTGAAGTTCTGTTTTGGCCCCAGCCAGATTCCCCTGAACCGCATTATCCAGACCCTTGAGTACAATCCTCTCAACAGTCGATTGCCCATGGGAGAGGCCCACCGTCAGAAAAAATACAATAGGAACCCACAGGCTGATTTTTCCAAGTACTTTCATGACAACACCTATTCCCTTCTTCATCGGGTTTGAGGTGAACTTCGAACCTCTGAACCCTGCTTGTGGGGTCGTAGCCCGAAGGGCGTAGCCCCAAACCTTTGAACCCGTGAACGGTTACAAAGATTTATACCTGGCCAAGCCCCCCGC
Organism: Deltaproteobacteria bacterium; assembly: GCA_019307805.1. GTDB lineage: Bacteria > Desulfobacterota > DSM-4660 > Desulfatiglandales > HGW-15 > JAFDIX01. The sequence goes on from JAFDIX010000407.1 coordinate 867, forward strand.
ATATGGCCGCAATCCCCAGATCGATGCTTGGGATTTCTCGGGCAATCCCGTCGAACCGTCCAAAGGGGGTTCTTACGGCACTCACGATCACGACATCTCTATTGTCTTTCATAGCATGCACTTCTATTCATAATTTGCTAGTATCATACATCAGAAAAAAAAGTGGAGAATAAATCTGTGGATAAGCATGTGAAAACAGAGAAAACCGCCCCGCAAACCCGGTGGGGTCTTGTTTTATTTCTGGTGGGTGCCGGGGTTGTCGGTGCCTTTCAAGTGGGCAAGGCACCGCCTGCTCTGCCGGTTATGCGGCCGGAACTGCATTTGAGCCTTTTCGCAGCAAGCTGGGTCCTTTCCATTTTTAACGTCATAGGTGCGGTCACCGGAATTATCATAGGGGCCGTGGCAGACTGGGCCGGACATCGCAGGTTCATTCTTTCCGGAATTTGCTTTATGGCCTTGGGCAGTCTCCTTGGTGCCCTGTCCCCTAATGCGCAGGTATTGTTAACCTCACGTTTCATAGAGGGGATAGGGTTCTTTTTTGCTGCAGCGGCGGTTCCCACTTTGATTGTGCGGACGGTTCATCCGGATCAGCTGCGCATGGCACTGGGAATCTGGAGTGGTTACATCCCTGCGGGGATGGCGGTGATGATGGTTTTGGCGCCTTTTCTCATCAAGGCATTCGGGTGGCGCGGATTATGGATTTCAAATACGGTTATCCTCCTGATCTTTGGAATATTGCTGGCTCTGGCCACAAAGGGGTTGGGAAGAGGGGTGTCCTCCAAAATAGGCGGAATAAGGGAACCGCTTCTGAATATCAAAAAGACCCTCTCGCGGCCGGGTCCCATCGTCCTTGCCACGTGTTTTATTACCTACACACTGCAATGGATGGCAGTGATGGGATTCCTCCCCACGTTCTTTATGGAAGAGCTTGGATTGACCCAGGGAAGGGCAGCGGCCCTGACAGCGGTCATTGTCGCGGTCAATTTTCTTGGAAACCTGTCGGGGGGATGGCTGCTTCAGAAAAACATGCCCCGATGGTCTCTGGTTGCTACGGGCATTTTTGTCATGTCCCTTTCAACCCTGGGCATATACTCTGCCGCAATACCCGATATCTTGAGATTTATCCTCTGCCTGATGTTTTCCGGTATCAGTGGCGTCATCCCGGCGGCCATACTCTCGGGAGCGCCGGTCCATGCCCCTGAACCCCATCTCGTGGGAACGACCAATGGGCTGATTCTGCAGGGTTCCAATACCGGTCACTTGATCGGGCCACCGGTCCTGGCCTTGATCGTAGGTACCACGGGGGGCTGGCAGGGTGCGCCCTGGCTTTTCATGATATCCGGATTCGTCGGACTGATGCTGGCCCTTGTGATCCGCAGGATAGAGGGTCCCGGCAAAAGTATTGGGCGAAAAGCATGAAATGATAATAATGTTGTGCTATGGAGATAGGGTGAGAATTTAAGGAGGCCTTACCAAATGGCAAAGTCTTTTCGTATCATCGCTTTTTTATCCCTCTTCCTGTTGGCAGGATTTGTTGGAAGAGTCTGTGTCCCCCACCTCGAATTTATGCAGGCTCTGGCCCAGGACCGGAAATTATCCGATTCCCCTCAAGATAGGACGAATTCCGGGAAGGCAAGTAAAAATGGCAAAACTGTGCCTCAAGGAACAAGTGCTGCTGAACGCATCATTCAAATGCAGAGCACGATCGAAACGGACAAGGAAAAGCTGAATGATTTAAAGAGGGAACTTGCAGAGCTCCAGCAGGAGTTTAAAAGGGACATCGCTAAACTGACAGAACTCAAAGGCCGGATTGCTGAAAAAAAGAAAGCGATTGAGAACGCTCAGGAGAAGGGCGATTCTTCGGATGAAGATAAATTGAAAATCGACATCGACAGCCTGGACAAGGAATACGAAAATACCAATAAAGAATCAAACCTGGTCCCCTCAACCGCCTCAGGGGAACTGAAGAGACTGCAGAGAAACCAAAACCGACCACTTCACCGGCCCCGACAAAACAAACAGAGAAGGCCTCCGCTCCAGTACGGCAGCTTCTACCCACAGCAAAGGCCGTAACAAGCCAGGCTGCGCCTTCTGCCAGGGAGGCAAAACCCGCTGCCGAGCCCATCGCAACCGCGCAACAAATCGAGGCAGGAAAAGAAGCGGAAGTGAAGAAACAAGAGGCGGAAGAAGCCGCAGTAGCCATTGTGGAGACTGTGGAACGGAAAGAGTCCCTTAAAAAGGAGATTGGGCTTGTAGAGAAAATGCTCAGCACCTACCGGGAAGCACAGGAGACTCTGGAAAAACGCCTTCTAGACCTTGAGGATGATTTGACTCGAAAAATAGCCGCAGGTGAAGCCAAGAAGGAATTGCAGAAGATACGAAAAGAAATCGTTGAGACACAAAACAAGATAAAAGAGATTCAAAAAGATATTCGAAATCGAAGCACTCGCCTCATTGTGCTCAACAAAGAGCTGGACACCATTCAGGAGGAGCAGATACTCGCATCCAGGGAAGCGGACAAAAAGCGGAAGGAGGCTGAGGGAGCCAGAAAGAAAATAGTTTGGCTTGAAAGCCCATTGCACCCGAGCAATATCCTGAGATGGGCTGTTGTTCGCGGACCCAAACTCATAACGATTTTGATTGCATTGGTACTGGTGTTGCTCGCCGTGAGGGTTACGTCCAAAAGACTTGCCAAGATGGTTGTGCGGCACGGTATCGGGACAAAGGAAGAAAGGGAAAAACGGGCACATACACTGGGGTCCACCTTTCGTGGGGCACTGAGCGCGGCAATCATTATCGGTGGCACACTCCTTTTGCTGGAAGAGGCCGGTTTGGATATTAAGACCCTGCTTGGGGGTGCGGCCGTCATTGGTCTGGCCATTGCCTTTGGCGCCCAGAACCTGATGCGTGACTATTTCAGCGGATTCATGATTCTGGTGGAAGGCCAGTATGAGCTGAATGACGTGATAAAAATCGGAGATGTATCCGGTACTGTTGAGCGCATGAGCATGCGCATGACCACTTTGAGGGACCTGAAGGGGAGTGCCCATTTTATTCCCAACGGTCAGATAACCCGCGTCACCAACATGACTCACAAATGGTCCCAGGTCATGTTCGAGATTGGTGTGACCTACAAGGCGGATGTGGACCGGGTCATGGGTATGCTTAAGGAGATAGCAGGGGAACTGAAGGAGGACGAGGAATACAGGTCCGCCATTATTGCCGAGCCGGTGATGCTGGGTGTTGATCTCTTCAGCGAGTCCGGTATCGTGATCAAGATGCTGATGAGGACAAAGCCCGGCATGCAATGGTCGGTGAAGCGCGAAATGCTCCGACGCATCAAAAACCGATTTGATGCAGAGGGCATTGAAATCCCGTTACCCCACCGTATTGTGTACCAGCGGCTCGAAAAGAATGAAACGTGATGATCGACCCTTTTTCTTATTGAACCCTTTCAGCAGTGTCCCTTCCGGCCTTTCTCTCTGTCAGTGAAAGTATGGCCGGCAACATGAGCAAAGCCGCTATTAATGCAATGGCCAGGGCAGCGGCAGTAATGAGTCCGAAATTGACATTGGGTTTATAGAGGCTGAATATGAATATAGAGAATGAGAGACTCAGGACAATCGTTGTGAAAACCATGGCAACCCCGGCAAAGGTAATCATATACTCAAGGGCCTCCTTGACGCTCTTTCCTTGTTTTCTTGCCTCGCGATATTTAACCAAAAAATGAATGGCATTATCAACGGCCACACCTATGATCAATGCCCCTGCCATGGCAATACCGATATCCACATAGATCCCGAGCCACCCCATGATGCCCATGACCAGGGCCAGAGGAAGAACGGTCGGTGCGATGGAGATGGCCATATCCTTCACGCTTCTGAAGGCGATGAGTAACACCAGGAGAACAAGGGCAATGGCCATACTTATGGAAATAATCAGTGTCTTGGTAATATCGAGCGTGAGGTACGTCCATATGGGGTTAATTCCATTGACTTTGGCACTGTAAGGTGTATCGGCCCACCAGTCCTCTATCCATTTGATCATCTCTTTGCTTCTCACAGAGCTGGTCAGGTTCATGGATGCGGTGATCCTGAAGAACCTTTCCTTGACATCCATCCGGTCATTGATCTCCATCCCCTGGGGGAGAGACAGGGAGTAGAGCAGGAGATATTGGGCAATGAGGTTCTTGCTTTCAGGGATGGAGTAAAACTCCTCGTTATCGCTGTTCATGACCCTGTTGAACCTTTTGATGACATCCAGCAATGACCCCATGTGTCGAACTTCCTCAGTGGCATCCGTAAAAGCACTGTAAAATCGATCAACGGTTTTTAAAAATTCCGGATCTTTTATTCCGCTGTCTTTCCGGCTGTCGACGACGATCTCAAGCGTCATGGGACCTGTAATGTTTTTCTCAATAAAAGTGACGGTTCTGTTGATATAGGAGTCCTCCCTAAAGTATCTTGTCATTTCGCTGTCTACCTGGACCTTAAAAAGACCCAGCGCAAGAAATACAGAGAGTACAACCGTTACGACCACTATTTTGAGATCATGCTTTATGATAAATGCACTGTATCTTTTTGCAAAGGCAGGCGGCTCATCCGCCCCCGTATCAAGTTCCCTGTCAAACAGGCGTTTTACTTTGGGATTCACAATGGCAAGCATGGCCGGGAGAAATGTCACGCTCAGGATGAACGCCACAACCGCGGCACTTGCACTTGCAATGCCGAGGGTCTTTATGGGTACAACCGGGCTTGGTGCCAGGGATATAAATCCCACAAAGGTTGTTACCGAAGTCAGGAACGCCGGGAGCAAGGTCTTCTTGATGGCAATGTGGATGGCTTCATGGTTGTCTTTCCCGTGCCTTCTCGCCAACAGCCACACCCAGTATATATGGACGGCATCCGCAATCCCTATGGCTATAACGAATACGGGGAGGTTGGCCGTGATGTTATTCAGTTTGAAACCCAGGATGAATTGCACCGCGAGGACGAACATGTAGGTAAATATGACCACCAGGATGGGTATGAGAGATCCCGACAGCTTTCTGAAAACCAGGATCAAAAAAATGACCACGGCCAGAGTGACAATAGGCACCAGCAGGCTTGAGTCACGCATGGCAATGGTGATGAACTCGGTGGTTATAATCGGCCCGCCGTTCAGGTAGAACCGGTATCCTGTTTTGGCGGTCTCCTCATTTAAAAAAGATTCCACCAGACCTCGCAGTTCAAAGAAAAAGCTGGGATCTTCATCGGGCAGGGGGACCAGTCTTGCCATGATCACGGCTGTTTTACCGTCTTCAGAGATCACCAGATTCCTGGTCTGAACGTCTGATGTGGCGATCTTCTTTTTCTGGTTGAGCTGACTTTCCGACAAAGCGGAAACGTCCTCGATGAAATCATCTACCAGAATGTCGTCAGGGTCTTCCTTGCTGGCGTGGACATACTGGTAGTTGGTGATGGAATCGACCCTGGCAATGTATTTTGTCTGCCAGAGTTTATCCGTGATTCGCTGGATCGTGCCCAATGCCTTTTTGTTGAATATGCCGTTGTCATCCTTGAAGGTGATCAGTATCACCTCATCCGTCCCAAAAGTGGCCCTGAAGTTGTCGTAGTTTATGAGATATTCCGACTCTTCGCCAAACCATATTCTATAGCTTCCCTCGAATCCGAAATTCTTTGCGCCCACTCCCATCATGGCAAAGACGATGACAGGGACGATGACGACGATAAACCACCTGAGCCGGATGACACGATCCGCAAATCTTTC